>JAGFXI010000226.1 GCA_017861095.1 Deltaproteobacteria bacterium
AAACCCGCCCTCACCGATCTCCATCGCATCGGCGTGGCCGTGTTCATCTTGAAGATGATGCGCACACCGGACGGCGCCCATCACCTCCTCGTCCAGGGCGTGAAGAAGGTCAGGCTCCAGGACGCGGTGCAGCAGGAGCCGTATATCATTGCGCGGATCGAGCCGGTGGAGGATGCCTTCGAGGTGGACAAGCAGCTCGAGGCCATGGTCCTCAACGTCCGGAATCTCTTCCAGCGCCTGGCGGAGCTCAGCAGCCTTCCCCAGGAGCTCGCCATTCTCGCCGCCAACGTCCCCGGCCCTTATCCCCTCGCCTATCTCGTGGCCTCCAATCTCAGCCTTTCGATGGATGATGCCCAGGAGATTCTCGAGACGGGCGACGTGCCCACGGTCCTCGAACGCCTGACCGTCCACCTGAACGGGAGGCTGGAGACCCTCGAGCTCAGCCAGGAGATCCAGAAGAAGGTCAAGGAGGGCATGGATACGCGGCAACGGGACTTCCTCCTCCGGGAGCAGCTCAAGGCTATTCAGAAGGAGTTGGGGGAGGGCGATGAGCGGACGGTGGAAGTGGACGAGCTCAGGAAGCGGCTTGCCGAAACCAAGATGCCCGATGAGGTGCGCAAGGTGGCGAATAACGAGCTCGACCGCCTGAGCCGGATGCCGCCGGCAGCAGCCGAGTACACCGTGTCGCGGACCTACCTCGACTGGATCCTCGAGCTCCCCTGGGAGGTCACAACTGACGACAATCTGGATATCGACGCCGCCCAGAAGACTCTCGATGCGGATCACTACGACCTGGAGAAGGTGAAGAAGCGCATCCTCGAGTACCTCGCGGTTCGAAAGCTCAAAAGGGATATGAAGGGCCCGATCCTCTGCTTCGTTGGTCCACCGGGCGTGGGGAAGACCTCTCTCGGTCAGTCTATCGCCCGGACCCTCGGGCGAAAATTCATCCGTATTTCCCTCGGCGGCGTGCGAGACGAGGCGGAGATCCGCGGTCACCGCCGCACTTACGTGGGAGCGCTTCCGGGCCGCATCATCCAGGGGCTCCGCAAGACCGGCACCCATAACCCGGTATTCATGCTCGATGAGATCGACAAGGTCGGCATGGATTTCCGCGGCGATCCCTCCTCGGCTCTCCTCGAGGTGCTCGACCCGGAGCAGAACTATTCATTCTCCGACCACTACCTGGAGATTCCCTTCGATCTCAGCCGGGTCATGTTCATCACCACGGCGAACGTCCTGGACACCATTCCGCCGGCCCTTCGCGACCGCATGGAGATCCTGGAGCTCCCCGGTTACACCGAGGAAGAGAAACTCATGATCGCCAGGGGGCACCTCATTCCGGAGCAGGTCGAGGCCCATGGGCTCACAGCCGATCAGCTCCAGTTTGATGACGATGCCGTTCGCCTCATCATCCGGTCTCACACGCGGGAGGCTGGGGTGCGCAACCTCGAGCGCCAGATCGCGGCGGTCTGCCGGGGGGTGGCGAAAGAGGTTGCCGCCGGCCGCGGGGCACCGACCACGATCCGGGCCGAGGGGATCCCTCAGTACCTGGGGCCGGAGAAGGCCCGCATGCCGGGAAAGGGCACCCTCACCCTCACCGGCCAGCTCGGTGAGGTGATGAAGGAGTCGGCGACCGCCGCCCTGAGCTATGTCCGGGCCCATGCGGCCGACCTCGGAATCAACGGGGAGTTTTTCGGGACGACCGATATTCACATCCACGTCCCTGCCGGCGCCATTCCCAAGGACGGCCCCTCGGCGGGCGTGGCCATGCTGGTAAGCCTGAGCTCCCTCGTGACGGGACGGCAGGTCAGGAAAGAGGTGGCCATGACCGGCGAGATCACCCTCCGCGGCGATGTGCTCCCCGTGGGCGGGATCAAGGAGAAGGTTCTCGCCGCCAGTCGTGCAGAGGTCAAAGAGGTGATCCTTCCCCAGATGAACGAAAAGGACCTGGTGGACGTGCCGCCTCAGGTGCGGGAGAAGCTCAAGTTCCACCTGGTCCGCGCCATGCCGGAGGCGCTGGAGCTGGCGCTGGAGAGGAAGTGAGCGGGCTTCACACTCTTGGTGCACCCCCTCACCTTCATCCTCTCCCCCTCCTGGGGGAGAGGAAAAATTTTTGGAGCCGGCGGACACCCCAATCGATGTCCTTCTTCGGGGGGACAGTTGGTCACCGAGGCGGAGGTCCCAGCCTTATTATCGCGGCGGAGACGCCGCTCCCACAGGGCGGCAAGGTGAGCTCGGTGAGAGATTACTTGACGTCGGCGACGATCCGGGCGATCACCTGTGAGTAGACAATCGCCGCTCGTTCGGCTGCGGCGGCGAAGCCGGCGTCCGGGGAGAGACAGGGGTTCGCGTTCACCTCGAGCACCCACGGTCTCCCGTCCCGATCCACCCGGAAATCCACCCGGGCATAGCCTTGCAACTCAAAGGCTCGCCAGCACTCCAGGGCGATCCGCGCCAGGTTCTCCAAAAGCTCTCGATCTTCGTCGGGAAACACGAAGGAGCGCTCGGTATGCCGGTATTCGAAGGAGTCCTCGTCCCACTTGGCCCGATAGTCCATGAGCTGCGGTTTCCCCGGCGGATAGCCCTCGAAGCGCATCTCGGCCGGAGGAAGGACCTCCGGGCCCTCACGGTCTGCGAGAATGGCGAGATTGAACTCTCGCCCATCGATGTAGGTCTCGGCGAAACAGGATCCCGCCAGCCTGTCCCGTCGTTCTCCTAGCACCCGTCGTAGTTCATCAGCACTTGTCGCCCATACCAGGCTCTCCTCGTCGAGGCCGATCGAGGCGTGCTCCCAGACAGACTTGACGATATAGGGCCCGCCGTGAGCGAGGGGTTGTCTTGGAGAATCGTGTAGTGCAGACCAGGGCGGAGTGGGTATGCCGGCGGCGCGGAGGAGCTGCTTGCCGAGGAGCTTGTTGGAGGTGAGGAAGATCGCCTCGGTCCGGGATCCCGTGTACGGGAGCTGGAGATGGTCGAGGAGAGAGGGCGCCAGATGGATGAGCCGCCCCCGGCCCTCAACCGATTCTACCAGGTTGAAGACTAAGGCCGGGCGGAGGTCTCGGAGCTCTCGGGCCACACCCTGCAGGTCCAGCGAAAAGGGAAGCGCGGCAGCGTTGTATCCCAGGTCGCCCAAGGCCATGGATACAGCATCCCGCTGGACCAGGACATCGAGCTCGTCCTTTCCTCCGTCCTCGGCAACCTTGCCGTGGAGAACGACTACTCTCATGGAGATACCAGCCCTACGCCGCTGCACATCAGAACCCTGACGGCTTCGTAAAAAGTCCATCTGCGGCGTTGCGCTTCATCTTTCGTCACTGCGGCGTACGTCTATGTACGCCTCATTCCTCAAGATTCGCGCGCCTTGTATCTGGAGCTTTTTACTGTGCCGTCTAGCTTGGCGACTTCTTACGAAGTCCGCAACCCTGGTGTTCAACCAGCCGCGGCAACCATCCGTCGGCCCTCCGGCAGCCGTTTCAGGGCCGAGGCCATGATCCTCCCGATCAACTCCCGGTAGCTCATGGCCCCCAAGCGCGCGAGAATGGGAAGGTCGGAGTGGATGGGGTGAAGCCCGGGGAGGGGGTTCACCTCGAGGAAGTGGGGGGTGCCCTCGGCATCGGCCCTGAGATCGATCCGGCCGCCGTCTCTCCCGCCGAGGCCGCGCCAGGCCGCAAGGGCAAGCCCTTCGGCCTGCCGTGCCGCCTCATCGTCGGCAAGCCGGTAGGTCACCACATCCTCGTAGTTCTTCTTGTTGGCGTAGGAGTAGCCCGCCCGCTCCGCCTGCTCCAGGAGCAGCACTTCCATCACCCCGATGCTCACCGCCTCGCGGCCCGTGCCGGTAACTCCCACGGTGAACTCCCGACCGGGAAGGTAGGTCTCAAGGAGCACCGGCTGCTTGAATTCGGCCAGCAAGCGCCGGCAGACCTGCGCCAGTTCCTCCCCGTCGGCGACCTTGGAGGCGGCATCGATCCCCTTTCCGGTTCCCTCGGCCACCGGCTTGGCGAAGAGAGGATAGGGAAGGTTCACCGTTTCGATCTCGGAGTCATCCTCCACCACAGCAAAATCAGGGGTCGCGAGGCCTAGATCCCGCACAACCCGTTTGGTCATCCCCTTGTGGAGAGTGAGGGCTAGGATCATGGGATCGGAGAAGGTGTAGGGGATGTCGTAGGCGTCCAGGAGGCTCGGCACCTGGGCCTCGCGAGCGAAGCCTCGCAAGCCCTCGGCAATATTGAATACCAGATCCCAGCGCTCTCCGGCAACGAGGCGAGGCGCGAGGGCCCAGATGTTTCCGATGCGCGCCGCTTGGAAGCCGAGCTCCGTGAGGGTTCCCTCGATGGCTTCAATGGTATCGAGACGGTCGAACTCGGCCGTCTCCTCCTCCCCGTACCCTTGCGCCAGGTAATCTTCCCGGAGATCGTAGGTGATCCCTACTTTCATGGAGGACCACTCCTCCCCGGCAGCCACCCCGTGGGCGAGCTGCCAGGGTCTCGTCCCGCCACCTCCCCCTGCAGCCCCTCGGTCCTTGAGGGGCGCAGGGAGAGAAGGCGCGGGCGCTTTTCATTTCGAGTTTTACTGGATTACCACCGTTGAGGAAGTATCCCCCTGGCCGCAGGCATCGGGGTAGCGGTAGATATGCCCGGCGTAGTTCCGCAGCAGGAGGTCGTTTCCGTCACGGCCCACAAGGTAATCGGGAAGAAGCGGAATCTTGCCGCCACCTCCGGGGGCATCGATGACGTAACTCGGCACGGCGTAGCCCGTGGTAAAGCCACGGAGACCCCGGATGATCTCCAGCCCCTTCTCGACGGAGGTTCGGAAGTGGGCGGAACCGGAGATGGGGTCACACTGGTAGAGGTAGTAAGGCTTCACCCGGATGCGCAGGAGGCCATGCACCAGGCGCCGCATGGTCTCCACCTCGTCATTGACGCCGGCGAGAAGCACGGTTTGACTCCCGAGGGGGATGCCCGCATCAGCAAGGCGCTCGCAGGCCTGACTGACCTCGGCGGTTAGCTCATCCGGATGGGTGAAGTGGATACTCATCCAGAGCGGGTGGAAGCGCTTCAGCATCCGCGTGAGGGCCGGAGTGATCCGCTGCGGGAGGACGACGGGGGCCTTGGTCCCGATGCGCAGCATCTCCACGTGGGGAATGCGCCGCAGGCGCGACAGCAACCATTCCAGCTTGTCGTCGCCAAGGGTGAGGGGATCACCGCCCGAAAGCAATACATCCCGCACGACGGGAGTTGCCTCGATGTAGGCGATGGCTCGCTCCCACTGATCCACGTTGAACCGGCACTCGCCGATTTTTCCCACCATCCGCGACCGGGTGCAGTAGCGGCAGTAGGTCGAGCAGAATCCGGTGACCAGAAAAAGGACGCGATCGGGATAGCGGTGCACCAATCCGTGCACCGGACTGTCGGCATCCTCCCCCAGGGGGTCGTCGGCCTCACCAGAGGCCTCCAGGAACTCCCCTTCCACGGGTATGACGGTGCGGCGCAGTGGTTGCCGTGAATCCTCCGGATCGAGAAGGCTCGCGTAGTACGGCGTGACGGCCAGCGGGAGCGTGCCGGCATGACGCTCCACCGCCCCTTGCTCCTCAGGGGAGAGCCGGAGCATGCGGCTGAGCTGGCCCATGTCGGTGATACGGTTCCGCAGCTGCCAGTGCCAATCATTCCACTCGGCGGCGGAAGTATGGGGGAAAAAGCGTTTGCGAAAGGCTAGGGATTGACTGCTGCATTTGAAGCGATGCAGCCCAGGAACCGGTCGAAGAACTCGAGTGGTGGTCTTACTT
>JAGFXI010000227.1 GCA_017861095.1 Deltaproteobacteria bacterium
TCTTCCAGCGCCGCGTCGAGACCGGTCGCATCCGCGACGGCCATGGTGATCTTCGCCTGGATCACGTCTATTTCGAGGACGGCATCCAGATCATCGACTGCGTGGAGTTCAACGAACGCCTGCGCCGGGAAGACGTCACCGCCGATCTTGCGTTTCTCGCCATGGATCTGGACTCCCTCGGCTGCGGCCACCTCGGGTGGCGCCTGGTCAGGACCTATGCCCAGGCGGCCGGTGACCCCGAGATCTACATCCTCCTCGACTTCTACAAGTGCTATCGCGCCTATGTCCGTTGCAAGGTCGACTGTCTGCGGCTGGCCGAGGGGGGCCTTGGAGACGACGAGGCGCGGGAGCTGAGAAGGCTGGCTAGGCGCCACTCCCGGCTTGCCGCCGCCTATGCCGCCAATTTCAGCCGTCAGACGCTCTGGGTGGTCTGCGGACTCAGTGCCAGCGGCAAGAGCACCGTCGCCCGCGAGATGGCAACGCGGCTGCGGGTCGGGGTGCAGAGCTCGGATGTGGTGCGGAAGCTACTCTCCGGCATTCCCCCGCACGAGCCGGCACCGGCGGAGTTCGGCGAGGGTATCTACACGGCCGCGCAAACCGCAAGGACCTACGAGACCCTCCTCGGCGAGGTTGGGGTGGAGTTGTGCTGCGGCCGTTCATCCATCGCCGACGCCACGTTCGGTAAGCGCCGCTTCCGAGATCAGATACGGCGGCTCGCCAGAGGCTTCGGGGCGACCATCGTCTTCGTAGAGTGCATCTGCCCTGAACCGCTCCTGCGTCGAAGGCTGTCGAACCGACAGGGCAAGCTGGTCACGGACGCTCGGCTCCAGCACTTCGAAGCCCAGCGGCAGACCAGACAGGCAAGGCGGGCGCGCCGCACCGTGCGCTCTTGCCGGGGTGGAGTCTAGCCGCAATGTTGTACACTTAGGGAATCGCGCGAAAAATCCGCCGTCGCAGGCTGTCCGACAATTGCCCCTCTTAACTCCCTCTCCCCCTCGCGAGGGGGAGAGGAGAATGTTCTTGGCGTTGTCGGAAAGCCTGCTGGGGATTGTTGGGACCCTGGGACACATTCGACTCTTAAGTGAACCGTATTGAGCCTAGCCGCAGTTCGTGCACATGGGGCGCTGAGGCGCCGAGGGTCGAGTTGTCGAGGCCCGACTCTGGACGGCGAAGGTTGACATGAGCTTTTTCACTTCGCCCTGGCAGAGGGGGCAGTTCACCGCAGAATTCTGACTGATCACCAAGCGGTCAAATGTGTAGTTGCATCGATCACAGGTATATTCGAAAATGGGCATGGTTTCCCTCCTAGGTTGCTAGGTTTTACGGTTAATGTAAGCTCGTTGGGCTCGCCGGGCAAGGGGGGCTGAGGAGAGAACTGGCAAAGGGCAGCTTGCAGCAGGCAGGAGTCTTGGAGCAAAGGTGTGGGAGCGGCTTCCAGCCGCGAGGGAGTGGGCTACGACAGGGGGGTCTGTTCGGCGAAGCCGTCACGCCATGGCGTGATCGCGGCATTGATAGTATCGAGTGAGGCTTGGCGTTGTAGCGGAGGAGCGTACAAAATCCGGGAAACCTCCCTGTCAGCAAAGGAAGGTAGATGCTCCGGATGCGCTTTGCCTCGCAACCCCCCTGTCTCCGGCGCCGACCCGGGACGGATCTCCATCGAGAGAGGGGTTATTCGCCTGTGAGGATTGCGACCTGGAACGTGAACTCCATTCGGGTGCGGCTGGAGACGGTGCTGGAGTGGATGGCCAGAGCCCGGCCTGATGTTCTCTGTCTTCAGGAGATCAAGACTGCCGACGCCGATTTTCCTGCCTCGGCGTTTTCACAGGTGGGTTACCGCGCGGCGGTGAGCGGCGAGAAGACGTATAACGGCGTCGCCATCCTCTCCCGCCACGATCTCGGCTCGATCTTGGCAGGGTTCCCGGACTACGCCGCGGCCGGGCAGAGGCGCCTCATCGCCGCCACCGTGGGTGGTCTCAGGATTGTAAACGCCTACATACCCAATGGGTTCCAGCCGGACTCGCCCAAGTTCGCCTACAAGCTGGAATTCATCAGGGAGCTTCGCCGATACCTGGAGCACCTCCACACGCCGGCTGAACCCCTCGTCCTCGTGGGCGACTTCAATATTGCACCCGAGGCTCGCGACGTCTACGACCCTCAGGCCATGGAGGGGCAGATCGGCTTTCACCCGGCCGAGCGAGCCGCCCTCTCGGAGTTAAAGGACTGGGGACTCGAAGACGTATTCCGGCGACACCATGACGCGGCAGGACTCTTCAGTTGGTGGGATTACCGCGCCGCCGCCTTCCGAAGGAACATGGGGCTCCGGATCGACCACATCTGGGCCACCCCTCCTGCGGCGAAGCTCAGCACCGAGTGTGCCATGGACCGGGAGATGCGGGCCTTGCCCCGGCCGTCCGACCACATCCCGGTGTGGGCCACCTTTGCTTAACCCGCATTGTGCACGAACCGCCTGCTGCAACCGCGGATATGGCCGTCCTTCCGGGCCTCCTCGGGTCTCGCCCCTTGCGACGTACTGAACAAGCACGCCTCAGGTCCAGTGCCGCGGGATGATTGCCCGGTGGCACGACCATCTCCACGATCTCGCTATGGCGTCTCGTGCATAATGCGGGTTAGGCATCGCTATCCCGCTGAGATCTAAAGGAGTGGCCTCGGGGCCACAACCAAAAAGGGATTTACGGGTACGGGGAATCGCGGTATGGGCCTCCGTCAACCTCTGCGGAAGAACGCCAGGGTCCTGCCACCCCTTCCTCGCGGGAGCTCCAGGGGCACTATCTGGCTGAGCTTGAGTCCGTGCGCCGAAGCCAGCTCGCGGAACAGCCGGTGCTCTGGAGCGCGGGTAGGACCCAGCATGGCGATGAGGGTGCATCCCGGGGCGATGAGGGGGGAGACCATCTCGAGGAGCGGTTCCAGTCTCCGAAAGGCCCTCGAGATTATGGTGGTGTAAGGCTCCTCCGGCGGCGGCAGGTCCTCGATCCGTCCGTGGCGGACGGCAACCTCCCGGAGCTCGAGGGTGCGGACGACCTGCTTGAGAAATGATATCTTCTTTCTGTTCGCATCAACCAAGGATAGGCGAAGGTCGGGCGCGGCGATCTTGAGGGGAATGCCGGGAAAGCCGGCTCCGGAGCCGATATCGAGAAGGCTGGTTGAGGCCCCAAGGTAGGGGAGTGGGCTGAGGGAATCGACGAAGTGTTTGATGACGATGTCGGCAGGGTCGGTAACAGAGGTGAGCGGAAACGTCTTGTTCCATTCGAGGAGTACTTGGAGGTAGAGCCAAAAGAGCTCGGCCTGCCGGCCGCTGAGCCGAACTCCGATCTCGCGAGAGGTCTCGTGGAGTAGGGCGAGGACCCCCTCCTTTTCCACTCTTGCCGGCATCCTTACTCACGTCCAACTGGTATACTTGGCGACCGCTCCTTCATATACCTCTTGGCAACGCGTACACTTGTCGAGCAACTCATCGCGATAGAAGCCGAACTGAAGGGCGACGGTGTCGATCACCGCCTCGTAGGTGGCGCTCGGATTGTAGAAGACGAGGTCTTCGATGGTGTTGTAGATCAGCTCCGCGATCACCTTAGGGCGCCTTTCGGATCTCGCGTAGCGCTCCACTTCACCGTAGATGAGATCTGCCAGGGCCTCACGGCCCATGAGCCGAGCCCGATCACCTGCTTTTATCAGCCGGTCCAGCCACTTCTTGCCATGGCCGGTGCTCGCCACAGCATGGCAGATCTCATGGATGAGGAGAAAATGGAGATGGTCGTCGTCATCGGCAACGACATGCACCGCAATCGTTTTCTTTCTCTCATTGGACTTGCCGTCAACCGGCAGGTCCACGACCTCGCTCACGGTCCACTCGGCGCTCTTATCCCAAAGGGGGAAAAATGTGCTGCGGACGTAAGCGAAGGCATCATGAAGCCTATCCGACATCCCTTCACCCCGCTTTCTCCCGGATGCAACCTCTCGAAGTTCTCGGCGAGAGCTCAACGGGTGTCATCGCAATGGGTGTTCTCGATCTTCTGGGCCCGAGCCTTCTCGCGCCTCTTCACCTCGTTGACCGTTTGATTCTTAGTAAATCACCGGCGCGGCGAGCGCGTCAAGGCAGAAGATGCTTTCCGTCATCCCTGCGGCGGCGATAGATGTGTCTCTCTGAAGGTGGAAGGTGTTTCAGCGGCCCGCTCGAGTATCGCGCCACTGGCCCGGAACAATATCGCCGTTGACAGAGGCGGGTGACTTGAGGGATTCTTAACCCGCAGCAGCCACGACGAGAGGAAATGTCCATGAGTGATGTCCCGCCGAGAGCAACCGAGGGAAGTCCAGCGGCCTCAACCGCAGCGACTGAGGAATGCGTCGACAGGCCCGTTTCAGCCGGCTGGCCCTACAGCCCTCACGTGATCATCTTCTTCAGCTCCGCCTGCATCATGGTGGTTGAGCTGGTTGCCGGCCGCCTCATTGCCAGGCATCTCGGGAGCTCACTCTACACCTGGACCTCCATCATCGGCGTCGTCCTGGCCGGGATGAGCATCGGGAACTTCATCGGCGGGCGAATGGCGGACCGGTGGAGTCCGGAACGATCTCTCGGCTGGCTCTTCCTGGTCGCCTCTGGCTCCTGTGTCCTCTCCCTTGGCCTCAACAGCGTGGTCGGCGAGGCCCAGCAAGGGTGGAAGGTCCTCTTCCCGCTCCGGGTCGTTTTCTCGACCCTCCTCATTTTCCTGCTCCCTGCGTTCCTCCTGGGAACAATCTCGCCGGTCACGGCGAAGATGGCCCTCGACCGGTCGAAGACCGTGGGCAGCACCATCGGGTCGGTCTACGCCTGGGGCGCGGTGGGAAGCATTGTCGGCACCTTTGCCACCGGGTTCTTCCTCATCGCCGCCCTCGGCGCCAAGGGGGTCGTCCTCCTTATCGCGGCAGGTCTGGGACTGATCGGCCTCTTTCTCGGGCCGTGGCGCATCGTCCACGCGATCTGGGTTGTCCTTGTCCTCTTTTTCCTGTGGCTTTCCCAGACGAACACCGCCACTGCCTTTCAGATCGCG
>JAGFXI010000228.1 GCA_017861095.1 Deltaproteobacteria bacterium
TCGTACTTCAGATGAAGGACGGGATTCAGGAGCGAGGAGCGTTCTATGCCGTAGGCCCCCCGCGCCATGTACGAGTTGCTCTGGACCATGGGACAGTAGTAGCCAATCTCTGACGGTTCGACCGTCGGCATGGTGATCATGGTGGGGAGAAAGAGATAGGTTGTTTTTCCGAGGAGTGATTTCACGTGGCCGTGGGAGACCTTTGCGGGATAGCAGGTCTCGCTCCCCGTGCTCTCGATCCCAGCCTCGGAAATCTCGGCGTCCGTCGGCGGGCTCAGAACGGGCTGGAACCCCAGTCGGTCGAAGAAGTGGGCCCACAGGATCGCCATCTGGTGGCCATAGAGCGCCCGTTGGATGCCCACGGTGGACCGGCCGTCCACCTCCAGCAGCGGTTTGTCCCCCAGTTCCGCGCACACTCCCGCCAGACAACTCTTCCACACCTCCTGCCTCATAGCGAAGAGGTCTTCCTTCTTGCTCTTCCCGCTCTGCCTCGTCTCGTAGCGGCCGCACTCTCCGCCCCAGACACTCTTCCGACCGGCGAAGTCGTAGATCTTCAGCTTGCACTGGTTGTGACAGGCGGGATCGGCGCTGCACACCTTTTCCACGTAGCGCACCGATCTCGAAGGCGGCAACCACCGCCCGGTTCAGAGAGGGTCCCCCGAGGAACATCACCTTCCGGCCGATGGGTCTTCTTCCCACAACGCGGTTCAGGTAGTTGTGGACGATGGCGTAGCAAAGCCCCGCCATGAGATCCTGTTTCGCCACCCCGCGCTGGTGATAGGCCGTGAGATCGGATTCCATGAAGACGGTGCAACGCTCGGCAAGCTTGACCGGCCTCTCCGAGGAGAGGGCGATCTCCTGGAACTCGTCGACGATATTGATACCGTACTTGTTGGCCAGCTCGTGCAGGAAGCTCCCGGTGCCCGCGGCGCACACCTTGTTCATGTCGAAATCGAGGGGATGGGTGTTGGCAATGCTGATGTACTTGGAGTCCTGGCCGCCGATCTCGAAGACCGTATCCACTGCGGGATCGATCTCGACCGCTCCCCGCGCGTGGGCGGTGATCTCGTCAATGATCAGCTCCACATTGAGAAAATCGCCGACTACCATCCGTCCCGAGCCGGTCGTCGCGGTGCCGAGGATCTCGATTCTGTCCCCGATCTCGCTCCGCATCTCCCGGAGGAGCCTCTGAGTGACCTCGATGGGCCTTCCCTGGGTGGGCACGTACTTCTTGTGGAGGATCTCGCGCTCCTCATTGATGAGGGCGTACTTGGTGGTCGTGGAGCCGATATCGATCCCGAGGTAGACCTTGGTCTTGCACCGGCGGGGTTTCGCCGTGATCTCCTCGGAGTCGGAAAACGAGGTCTTCGTCAAGATCAACCTAGGTGCGATGGGTGCCGGGAGCGTCCGGGCTGTTTGGAGGGCCCTGAGTCTCTCGAGGTCCACCCCGTGCTCTTTCCCCGCTTCCCGGGCAAGCAAGGCAACGCCCAGGGCACCCATCGAGGCGCTCGAGGGAGGAACGATGAGCTCGGGGAACCACCTTCGGAATGCCCTGACCTGAAGGGGGTTCAGGGAGAGCCCGCCGAGGAACAGGACGGGGGCTTGAACGGCGCGATTGCCCACGATGGTGCTCATGTAGTTCCTGGCGTTTCCGACGTGCAGGCCGTAGATGATGTCCTCGAGACGCTCCCCCTTGTTCTGGAGGTGAATCATGTCGGACTTGGTAAACACGGTACAGCGGCACGCAACGTGGGCCGGATTTTCGCTCCTGAGACCGAGCTCGATGAAGTCGGCGAGAACCCTATCGATATCGTGCTGGGCGGCGTCCTTGCCTCTGTGGTAAAGGGTGGTCGCCAGCCGCTCGGCCTGCTGATCGATGAAGGAGCCCGTCCCGGCGGCGCAAGGACCGTTGGTGTTGAAGTGCTCCAGCTCCCAGTCGCCAGCGTTTTGGCCGATCTGGAAAAGCGCCGTCTGCTGGCCGCCCATGGAAATAATGGTTCTCGCCTTTGGCGCTACGTGAAGAGCGCCCGCCACCTGACAGATGGTTTCGAATTCGTAGAAAGCTCCGAGACTCTCGGCGAGCTTTCGCCCATGGCTTCCCGTGAAGGAGACGGACCGCAGCCTCCATTCACGGAACCGCGCCTGGAGCTCTTTGATGAGCGCCACCACACCCTCCTCCACCTTTCCCAGATGGCGGCGGTAGGGGAGCTCGGAGACGATTCCCTTCTGCCGATCGATCACCACACAGTTGAGGCTCACCGACCCGGCATCGATGCCCGCCCAGTAAACTTCTTCGTGATAAGGATCTGCGGTCGCCATAGTCCCCTCACTCATTCTGCGGCAACCAGGATCAGGGATGGCTCAGAAAGCGGGATGTCGAGAGAGGAAGAATCCGCATTCGCGAGACCAGCTACGTTCCGAAAACCCACTGGAGATGAAACCTGTTTGGCGAGGACCTAAACCTATTATGCACGACACCCTTTCCAAATACATCTCAGAAAAATCCTGATTTTTGCCTGCGAAAAACCTTAGATCCCTTTTTCCATGCCCCATCAACTTTGCGGGGACGGTCTCCTTTGTCAGCGTCAGTCGCCGGCAAACTGCCTTTATACGTTTTTGATTGATTGAAATAGGATCCTGTCGAGTCGCAGTAAGAGCAAGAGGCGTTCCACAGAGAGACTGACTCAAGGAGTTATTAGAATTAAAGCGAAACGCTTTGGTGTTTCATAAGCCAGTTCTCAGTATACCCAAGTAATTTTGAAGAAATTCAAACTGTCCATAGAAGTTATCAGCGAGTTGCTTCATGACTTTGGTCGGAAAAGTCGCTGACCCTCACGCTACTTGCTCACTTCGGAGGGTGCAACAAAAGTTGACTGGATATTCGATGATCCTGGGAAAAGATGCTGTGAATCATGACGTTAGGAAACAGCAACGGATGTTTACAGGGCAACAGAGTTTGCACCACCTATCTCTACAATCGGCGTGTGGTTGCGACACCAGTTCCAAACAGCCCCGGGGCAGGTGCTCGACCCCCGGCGATAGCAAGACGGCTCTCGCGGCGCGCCGGGCCGGCGCTTCCCGCAATCCTTAGCAAGGTCTGTCTCGATCAACATCTCTAGGCAGGCTGTCCGATAACCCGAAGGACATTCTCCTCTCCCCCTCGGCAGGGGCAGAGGAAGGCAAGAACGGCAGTTCTCGAACGGTCTTTTACTGGGTGTTGCGGGAACTACGAACACGTTAGCGATGATAGTTGGCGGGAAAATGATGTGTGACTATGATACCTGGGATGGCACCGTGGGAGGTTGTATCGGTGCAGACGATTTATTGGTGAGATAAGCTCTGGAATTTGACGAGGCACTATGCAACGAGTTGCTCGATGGCTGGGTATTCCGCTTTGCTACTCCTCGCGACTGCCAAAGAATCTTTATTGCAGCATGACCAGTAGCTGCAATCAACTTTGGTACAGATCTCAGTTGACCTTCTGAAACAATCGTGAAGGCCTTTCTGCTTTTGTTTCATCCTAATGTAATCAGTTGCACAATCGAGACAGAGTCCCCCGGAAGGCTCATCTGAACACTCACCGCGTATCCAGATTTTCCGACATTTTATGCATACGTAGGTCATTTGCTCACCTCATTGTTACAATGTCTCTGCTTCTTTTGCCAACAGTATGAGCAATCGTCATGCCAAAATCCTATCTTCGCCGTGCCGACCATGGCGATACGTGATTCAAGGAAAAAGAAAGATCACGGCAGATCAGCCAAGCGCAAGAGAGAGGCGAGAGGGCGGGAGGTAGGACGCTTCAAGATGCCCGGGAGGCTGAGATTGGTTTGCGGCTTCCTGCCGGGGGGATACGAGAACTCACCATCCTGCGGAGAGCGGGATAGTCGAGCTTGGCATTGTGGCGCCTGTCGACGGGAATCCGGCGGAGGATTTCGATTTTATCCAGGAGAGCCCAGGAAAGCCTAGCGTGCAAGCCATTCAGGTCGTGGCGGCTGGCGTCTGGCTCCAACTCGACGAAGAGGATCCGACGGCCTTCGGAAGAAACGCAGGCCGCACGACGCACCGCCCGGTTGGCACAGGCTGCCGATTCTACCGCCAGGGGATAGAGGACGCCCCGGCCGTCCACGATGCGCGCCATGCAGCGCCCAAGCAGCCAGAGACGGCCGCAGCCGTCACGGTAGCCGGCGTCACCGGTCCGGTGCCAGATGACATCACCCACGGTGAATTTCGTCTCCCAGTTGCCGCGCCCGTTGAGATAACCGGGCAACACATGCTTGCCGCTGACGACGATCTCACCGATCCCACCGGGGCCAAGGCATGCGGCGTCGAACTCCCGTGCGGTGGGGAAATGGACGGGCGCTCCCCAGCGATCAGGCATGATCCGGACGTGGAGCCCCGGTACCGGACTCCCGGCGAGCAGGCCGCGGCCGGAAACCATGGCGCGAAGGTCCTCCGGATCCATCGCCTGCCGCGCGACCTGCGCCATGGGTTCGGCTTCCGTTGCGCCATACACAACGACCACTTCCGCCCGCGGCGCCACGTCCTGGAGTGCATCGAGGAGACGGGGGAAAACCGGGGCGCCGCCGGTGAATATCTTCTTCACCTGACCAAGGCTGATACCATGCTCTCTGCAATGCCTGACGATGCGCTCGAGGAATGCCGGTGAGGCCTCGATGGTCGTAACCTGGTGCCGACGGATCTGGGCGACCACCGGGGCAGGCGCGATCGAGCCGGGACGGCGGAGATCGGCGTCGGGGAGTACCGAAGTGACCCCGGCACCGAGATGGCAGAGGACGAAGATGGGGAGGCCGCTCAAGGAAACGTCGTCACCGGTGAGGCCCAGCTCCCGCGCCAGAACCCGGTGTTGGGCGAGGAGGAAACCGTGGGTCCTCACCGCCGCCTTGGGCTCGCCGGT
>JAGFXI010000229.1 GCA_017861095.1 Deltaproteobacteria bacterium
TCGAGACGCTGGACTACCTCCACCGCGCTGGCCGGGGGGAGCAGGCGCACGTCGGGCATGGCTACGGTAAGGGGCTCCGGTCCGTCGCTCACGAGGAGGTGCACCGCCCTGCCCCGCTCCACCTCCTGGAGCGGCGGCGGTGAGTGGGCGATTACCGAGTCGCGCTGGTATCGACTAGAAGGCATGCGGCAAATATCGCCGCGCTCAAGACCGTTCTGGGCCAGCACGAGCTCCGTCTCGCGCAGTGTCATCTCCACCAGTCTGGGCACTCGAACCGTTCGGGAGCCCCGGGAAAGGACCACCTTCACATCCCGGTCCCGCTTGAGGACCGTCCCCGACGGAGGGTCCTGAAAGGCGATGAAGTTCTTGGGCACCGTGTCGCTCCACTCAAACCCGCTTACCTTGACATTGAGCCCCAGGGCGGTGAGAAGGTCCAGGGCGTACCCTGTGTCGTGGCCGACCAGGTTCGGTACCGTCACCTCCGGCTCTCGCTGGATGATCCACTTGCTCGTCAGGTAGAGACTGGAGACGAGGGAGAGGCAGAAGATGGCGCCGTAGAGTCCCAGCCTTAGAAGCCTGCTCAAGATGGCCATCAGTGACCCACCTTCCGTTCGCCCCCAGCCCACCTGTCTGATTCCTGATCGGAGCGCCTGAGCCTGGCAGCAAAAAAACCGTCCACTCCGTGGCGATGGGGCCAGGTTCTGAGGCTCCCGTCTTTCTCCACCACATCTTCACAGGATGGCGGGAGGATCGCTCGCCCATCCTCCCGGAAAAAATCCCCGTGCTTGACGACAAAGGCCTGGACCGTGTCCTCATTCTCTTCGGGGGTGAGGGTGCAAGTGGCATAGACCAGCACTCCTCCCGGCCGAACCAGCTCAGCCGCCCGGCCGAGAAGCTCGGTCTGGAGGAGATGGAGACGCCGGCAGTCCTTCGGCCCCACCTTCCACTTGATGTCCGGGTTCCGCCGGAGCACTCCCAGCCCGGTGCAGGGTGCATCCACCAGAACCCGGTCGAACCTCCCGCCGAATTGGTCGTGAGTGAGGAGATCCCATTCCACCGTCTGGAGACACGGGATCTGGAGGCGCCGGGCATTCTCGGCAAGCCGGGTCAGCTTCCAGCCCTGGCTGTCCATGGCCACGATCTCCCCGCGGTTCCCCATGAGCTGGGCCAGGTGGGTGCTCTTGACCCCCATGCCGGCGCAGGCGTCCAGCACCCGTTCTCCGGGCCGGGGATCCACCAGCCGCGCCACGAGTTGAGAGGCCTCGTCCTGCACCTGGAACTCTCCCCGGGCATACTCCGGTAGGGAGGAAAGATCGGTTCTCACGGCCTTGAGGTGGAGGGCCTCAGGCGCGAACCTTCCCGGCTCGACCGAGAGCCCGGACTCCCTGAGGGCGGTCGCCAGCGCCCCTGGGGTCGTCTTCAGGGTGTTGGTCCGAATCGTCGTGGGCGCCACCTGATTTGCCGCATGACAGAGGGCCTCTGTTTCCTCAACGCCGAGCTCTCTCAGCCAGCGCTCCACCACCCAGACCGGGTAGGAGTGGCGCACCGCGAGCTGTTCCGCCGGCGTTCCTTCCGCGCCCGCCGTTTTGAGGGCCTCCCGTTCGCGGCCGATTGAGCGGAGCACCCCGTTCACGAAGCGGACGACGTGCTGCGGCTGGCTTGTCTTGGCCAGCTCCACCGCCTCGTGAACGGCTGCGGCCGGGGGTACACGGTCGAGGAACAGGAGCTGGTAGGCGGCCAGGCGGAGGAGGACCCGAACCGGCAAGGGCATCCGTTTGGGGACAATCCGGGAGTAGCGATCGATGATCCAGTCCAGCCGACCCTGCCAGCGGAGGACGCCATACACCAGTTCGGTGGCAAAGGCTCGGTCGCGCGCCTCGAGGGCCGGATGCTTCTTGAAGTACACGTCCAGGAGGACATCCGGAAAGGCGGCTCGCCGTGCCACCTGCATGAGGATGTGCATGGCCATGGCCCTGGGCGTCGTCACTCGTGCTTTCCTACGAAGCGCCGGATGATCTCCTCCACCTCCCCCAGGGGTACCTCGGTATTGAAACAGGGGCCGAAGGGGCGGCGATTGAGAATGCCGTAAACCGGAAGTGGGTAGGTGTCCTGAATGCCGCTGGTGAGATCTCGCTCGCAGGCGACGGCGATGATGAGCTGCGGCCGCTTCTGCACCACGATCCGGCGGGCGATGGTGCCGCCCGTGGCAACGGCGAGGTCCACCTTGAAGCTGTGAGCCAGCTCCCGGAGGTCCTTGATCGGGCACTTGCCGCAGCCCTTGCAGTTCTCCACGTTCCCCGTGATCTTCACGGTGCAGTCGTGGTTCTGCAGGCAGTGGGGCATGAGAAGGAGCAGGCAGGAGGGTGCCAGCTTCCGGGTCTCCGCCAGCACGAGTTGATTGTTGATGGCGACGAAGGACTGACTGATCCGTTCCCGGGAGATGCCGAAGAGCTTGCCCACAATGATGAGGAGCGGGAAGAGTACCTTGATCACCACGCCCCGCAGTTTCTTGGAGAGGAAGTCCCGACCGGTAAGGATGGTAAGCGTGAGCAGGAGAGACCCGGTGAGCACGACCAGGACAATGAGACCCAGGGTCCCTGCCAGGATAGCTGGAAGATAAGGATGGATGGTGCTCAGGCCGACGAAGGGAATCCACCAGAGCACGAAGGCAAGACAGGTGAGGACAAGGCAGGTTACCCCCAGAAGACCGATAAAGATCCGCTTCTGGGGCGTAACCACAGGTCCGGACTCGAGGGCGGGAACCTCCGTCGCAATTGGCTGCTCTTTGGTCACCGATTCATTCACCGAGCACCGTTCCCACCGTAAGCTGATATCCCTTGAGAAAATCCGCCGCCCCCAGGCGGCGTCTACCTTCCAGCTGTAGGCTACGAATGTGGACCGCCCCTCCTCCGGCGGCGACGTCGAGACCATCCGGCCCTGAGGCGAGCACCGTCCCGGGGAGGGCTCCGAGAGCTCCGGACGAGAGGGCCCGGCAGCCAAAGAGTTTGAGCCGTTTCCCCTGCCAGAGGGTGAAAGCGCCCGGCCAGGGATCCAGGGCCCGGATGCACCTGGAGACCCGCGCGGCCTCCTCCTGCCAGTTCACCCGGCAGTCCTTCGGGTGGATCATGGGGGCGTAGGTCGCCTGCGAGTGATCCTGGGGTCTCGGCCTGAGGCTTCCGTCCGCCAGACGCGCCAGGGTTTCGAGAAGAACCGAGGCGCCAACCTCCGCCAGGCGATCGTGGAGGCTTCCGCCCGTCTCCTCGGGACCGATGGGTACCTCCCGGGAGAACAGCATGTCACCCGTGTCCATCCCTGGATCGAGAAGCATGGTGGTCACCCCGGTTACCGTCTCCCCCTCGATGAGAGCCCAGGGGATAGGCGCGGCGCCACGGTACTTGGGGAGAAGCGAGGCGTGGAGATTGACCGTACCGAGCACCGGGACCTTGAGGAGCCGCTCCGGCAAGAGCTGGCCATACGCCACCACCACCAGACAGGCGGGGGCGAGCGCCTCCACCCGGGAGATAACCTCGGGGCTCTTCACCCGTCCCGGCTGAAACACCGGGAGCCCGTGGGCCAACGCAACCTCCTTCACCGGAGATGGGGCCAGCTTTTGCCCCCGACCCTTCGGCCGATCCGGCTGGGTCACGACGAGAAGGATCGGAGCGCCAGCGGCGATGAGAGCCTGCAGACTGGGGAGGGCGAACTCAGGGGTGCCCATGAATATGAGGCTCGGAAGGCTTTTCCCCATGGTCGGAGACCTCGGCAAGAAAAAAGCTACTCGTGGGAGTTCATTGCTAACACCGAGTGCGAGCCGCGGTCAGAGAGGCGCGTCTGTGGCAGTCTCTTTTGCCCGCCGTTTCAATAGTCTTCTTTTGCAAAGCTCCCGCTTGAGGCGGCTTATATGGTCGATAAAGAGCTTGCCGTTGAGGTGATCGATCTCGTGCTGGAGCACCACAGCCAGGAGTCCATCCGCGTCCAGCTCCACCGCCTTTCCCTGGAGGTCGAGACCACGCACCTTTACCTTCTCGTACCGCGTTACCTCCGCCTGGTAATCAGGAACGCTGAGACAGCCTTCCTCCATGCTGGTCAGGCCTTCGGCCGCGATGATTTCGGGGTTCACCAGGACAATAAGCTGGGAGTCCAGGTCCCGTTTTGAGCAATCGACAACGATGAGTCGCCGCGGCGCTCCAACCTGATTGGCGGCAAGACCGATGCCCGGAGCGTTGTACATGGTCTCGGCCATGTCGTCCGCGAGCCTCACGATTTCCTTGTCGATGGTGCAGATGGGCTCGGCTTCTCGCAGGAGCACCTTGTCGGGATAGGTACAGATTTCAAGCACGGCCATGGTTTCACTCCGGCCACGGCGCCGCGAGACCGGCAACGGTGGATATCCGATGTTGAACGCTCGAAAGATTGACCGGCTGGGGAGTCAGCTCAAGAAAGAGCCATGGGTTGAAGCCCGGGGCTAACCTGGAATCGAGCCTCGGTGATGGCGGTAAGGGCTTCCAGGGAAATCTCGGGAGCAATCTCTTTGAGCACCAACCTTCTTGCGTCGAAGGCAAACACCCCGAGCTCGGTGACCACGAGATCAACCTCTCCGAACCCAGTCACAGGCAGGCGACAGCCTTTGACGAGCTTCGACGTTCCGTCTTTCGTCGTATGCTGCATGCCGACGATCACCTGTTTCGCCCCGCTGACGAGATCCATAGCCCCGCCGACACCGAGCTGTTTGCCGTTGGGAATGATCCAGTTG
>JAGFXI010000230.1 GCA_017861095.1 Deltaproteobacteria bacterium
CCCTACGAACTGGTGAAGGAGACGAAGAAACTGGGCCGCCTGCCTGTTGTCAACTTCGCCGCGGGCGGTATCGCCACTCCGGCTGATGCGGCACTGATGATGCAGCTAGGGGTAGACGGGGTGTTCGTCGGTTCCGGCATTTTCAAATCGGGCGACCCTGCGCGCCGGGCCCGAGCTATCGTCGAGGCCACGACGCACTTCCGTGACCCGCAGATCATTGCCAAGGTCAGCCGCAACCTCGGCCAACCAATGGTCGGCCGCTCGGTGGCTTCCATGCCGGAAGACGAGCACTTGGCGGGGCGAGGGTGGTAACGCCGGGTTGTCCGGGCCCGGCAACTCCGGTCGTTGGGAATATGGAATATGACTATGAAGATCGGTGTTCTCGCTTTACAGGGTGATTTCGTCGAACACATCGAGATGCTGAAGCGTGCCGGCGCCGCCGGCATCGAAGTCCGCCTGCCGCCTGATCTTGCGGAAATCGATGGCCTCATCATTCCCGGCGGCGAGTCGACCAGCATCGGGAAACTCGCCGTCCTCTACGACTTGATCGAGCCGATCCGCAAACTCGCGGAGACGCAGCCTGTGTGGGGAACATGCGCCGGGGCGATCTTCCTGTCCAAGGAAGTCCATCATCAGCAGCCTGTGCTGGGGCTGATGGACATCGTCGTGAGACGCAATGCCTTTGGGCGGCAAGTGGACAGCTTCGAAACCGACCTGAATGTCCCGGCCCTGGCCGCGGGGGCGGGCGAGCCGCGTCCCTTCCATGCCGTCTTCATCCGTGCGCCGTTAATCGAACGGGTGGGTGCCGACGCGGAGGTGCTGGCGACACTCCCGGACGGACGCATCGTCGCCGTTCGCGAACGCAACTTACTGGCGACTTCCTTCCATCCAGAATTGACCGGAGATGACCGTTTCCATCGATATTTTCTCAGTCTCCGTCGTTAGGCTTGGGCTGAGTACCTTACGGGGCTATGACCCGCCGGGAGACGGCATGTGCCTGTTGACAGACCGAAGGACTCACGATAGATGTGACAGACTCGAAGGAGGGCTCTTGCACCAAGAAGTGACGGGTGTCGATCGATGGGTCGCCCTGACGCTCAGACCGCCGGGGCCGGTCCGCGAAGCGATCATCAACTTCCTCATCGAAGAGACGAGCCGTGGCGTGCGGCTTGAGGGCGACGGGGTCACGGCGTACTGCCGCCCGGGTCCCGAGGCGGAGAGCTGTCTCAGGCGACTTCGGGGCTACTACCGGGCGTTACAGGAGCTTCATCCGGAGCTCCCCGAGCTGGAGTTGGTGGTCGAGAGCTGCGCCGAGGAGGATTGGACCGAGGCCTGGAAGAAGTTCTTCAGGCCGCTCCGTCTGGGGCGAGCGATCGTGGTCAAGCCGAGCTGGGAGTCCTGGCACGGAGGGGAAGGTCAGATTGTCATTGAGATCGACCCGGGCCGCGCGTTCGGGACCGGGAACCATCCCAGCACCGCGCTCTGTATCGAGATCCTGGAGGAGCTGCTCTGGCGGATTACCCAAAAAGGGGAAGGAGGGCCCCGGGTCCTTGACGTCGGAACGGGGACAGGCATCCTGGGCATCGTCGCCGCCAGGCTCGGGGCGAGCCGGGTGCTCGGGCTCGACATCGATCCCGAGGCGCTCCAGATCGCGGCCGCGAATGTGGAGCGCAACCGGGTTGGCGGGATCATGACGGTGAGCGGCACCCCCGTGGGGCGGGTTGCCGAGAAGTTCCAGGTGGTGGTGGCGAACCTGGCGGCTGATCCCCTTATCTCCCACGCCTCTTCTCTGAGCGAACGGGTGAGCGAAGGGGGGTGGCTGGTCCTCTCGGGCATCCTGGAGGATCAGGTGGAGGCGGTCATGGGATGTTTTTCGTCTCACGAGCTCGCGCCGGTCGAGACGAGGGCCGGCAAGGAGTGGCGGACGCTGCTCTTGAGGAGATGAGGGTGTGGTTCGTGACGACGGCTTGGTGGTGAGGGGGGGAGCATGAGCAAGCAAGAGAAGCCGAAACTGATTCGCATCAACGCCGACGGCACCCTGAATGTCCCGGCCCAGGTGAAGATCGCCTACATCGAGGGCGACGGCACAGGCCCTGACATCTGGCGCGCGGCGGTCCGTGTCTTTGACGCCGCCGTGGAGCGGGCTTACGGCGGGTCTCGCAAGGTGGAGTGGGAGGAAACGCTGGCGGGCGAGAAGGCCTTCCGGGAGACGGGGCACTGGCTGCCGGAGGCGAGCCTGGAGACCCTTCGTTGCTGTGTGGTCGGGATCAAGGGCCCCCTCACCACCCCGGTTGGCGGAGGTATCCGGAGTTTGAACGTAACCCTCCGACAGGTTTTGGATCTCTACGCCTGCATCCGTCCCGTTCGTTACTATCGGGGTGTGCCGGCACCGGTCCGGGCGCCGGAAAAGGTTGACATGGTCGTCTTCCGTGAGAACACGGAGGACGTGTACGCCGGTCTCGAATGGCCTGCGGGGTCGGCGGAGGCGAAAGGCCTGGCCGATTACATCAAGGAGCAACTGAACCGGGAGGTCAGAGCGGGTTCCGCCATCGGCATCAAGCCCATGAGCAAGGAAGCGAGCCAGCGGCTTGTCCGCCGGGCTATCCGGTACGCCCTCGAGCAGGGTCGGCGAAGCGTCACCCTGGTGCACAAGGGAAACATCATGAAGTACACCGAGGGAGCCTTCCGGACTTGGGGCTACGAACTGGCGGCCGCCGAGTTCGCCGCCCGGACCGTCACCGAGACGGAGGTGCAGGAGAAATTCGCCGGCAAGGCTCCTGAGGGACGGGTCGTGATCAAGGATCGCATCGCCGACATGATGTTTCAGCAGGCCTTGCTCCGGCCGGATGAGTATGACGTTCTGGCCATGCCCAACCTGAACGGCGACTACCTGTCCGATGCCCTTGCCGCCCAGGTGGGCGGACTTGGCATGGCTCCCGGCGCCAATGTGGGCGACGACGTGGCCGTGTTCGAGGCAACCCACGGCACCGCCCCCAAGTATGCCGGCCAGGACAAGGTGAACCCGAGCTCCCTCATCCTCTCCGGTGCCATGATGTTCGAGTACATGGGCTGGGAGGAGGCGGCGGCACGTATTCGCACCGCCCTGGAGGCGACCATTTTGGCTGGCGTGGTGACCTACGATCTGGCGCGGCAGATGGCCGGAGCTCGCGAGGTCCGCTGCTCGGAGTTTGCCTCGGCGATCATCGAGCAGATGGCGAGAATGGAATAGAATGCGGGTGCCCTCCCTTCTTCGTAGGCTCTCGAATGAATTCCTCCTCTTTCTCTATCCTCCCTCCTGTGCCGGCTGCGGGGAGCCGATTTCTCCGGCCGAGCCTCTGGAATTTTGCCTTCTTTGCCGGGACTCTCTCGAACTTGTGGGGAGCCCCTCCTGCCCCACCTGCGGGCTCCCGTTGTCGCCGGAGGCACCGGAATCGTACCAGTGCGGGGCATGCCTGGGCGGGCTCTACCGCTTCGATCGGGCTCGGGCCGCGGGCATCTATCGCGGGCTGTTGCGGGAGGTGGTCCATCGCTTCAAGTACCAGGGGCACATCTCTCTGGCCCGCCCGCTGGCGCAGCTCTTGCTCCCGCCGGCAAGGGAGCTTCTTGCCCTCCATGATCTTCATGTCGTCGTTCCGGTTCCCCTGCACCGTCGTCGGTTACGGGACCGTGGCTTCAACCAGGCTGCCCTCCTTGCCCGTCGCTTGGGCGCCTCCCTCGACCTTCCGGTGAGGTATACTGTGCTCCGCCGCCGACGGTGGACCGAACCACAGATCGGTCTGAGCCCGAGCTGGCGGGCGGAGAATGTCCGTGGCGCGTTTGCCGTCTCTGAACCGGCGGCGGTGCGGGACCAGGGGGTGCTTCTCGTGGACGACGTCTTCACTACGGGGGAGACGGTCGATCAGTGCGTCAGGGCGCTGAAGGGGGCGGGCGCCCAGAAGGTCGCCGTCCTTACGGTGGCGCGGACCGTGGCCCTCTAACCCGCATTATGCACGAGGCAGGGCGGTCTGCTCTGCAAAGACGCATAGTCGCGCCATCGATAGTGGAGAAGGAGGCCGGGCCTCTAGGCGTGGCTCTCGTGGAAAGCCCGGGAGGCCTTCCTGTCCGCGAAGGGAGGTAGATGCTCCGGATGCGCTTTGCGACGCAGACCACCCCGCCTCCGGCGGCACCCCGTCTTGCCGAGCCGAAGGGCGGGCGTCCTCGGGCCTCGAACCTTGCGGCGTACTGAACAAGTACGCCTCAGGTCCAGTCCCGCGGTGCCGCGGGATGGTTGCCCGGTGGCACGACCTTCTCCACTATCTCGCGACGGCGTCTCGCGCATAATGCGGGTTAAACGGCCGGCAAAGCATCCGGATGGGAGAGAAGATGCAAGAGGCGCGGAAAAAGGTAGTGGCTCGCCG
>JAGFXI010000231.1 GCA_017861095.1 Deltaproteobacteria bacterium
TTCCTGCCAGGTCTTTGAGCCTCTTCGTGTCCACGGGATGATCGTCCTACGCTCCCGCCCTGATCAGGCGTTCGGTGTCAAACCCAAGACTTCGACACTGTTCCACCAGGCGCTGGTACTGCTCCTCGGCCATGGCCGGAGTCCTCGATAGAATCCAGAGGTACTCCCGGTCGGGGGTGCCGACAATCGCCGTTTGATAGTCGGGGTCGAGAAAGAAGATCCAGTACTGTCCTTTCAAGAGTGACGGGAAGAGCTGCGACAGCCAGGTGTCGAAGACAACCTCAAGCTTGGCGTTCGACTGCGTATCGACAATGGAAGCATACCCGGAAGCCGTTTTCCTCTCCCCCCGGTCGGTGAGACATTCGTTCAGCACGCTGATCATACCGGGCTGCAGGGGTCCATAGGTGGCCACGGATGAGATACACCCGCGCTGGAACCACATGGGCAGGCGGGCGATTTCGTACCACGTGCCCTGGTACCGGGTGAGATCCACCCACGGGACCGTCTGCGGTGGTGGAAGCGTCATGTGACCTGCACAGGCAGCGCCGAAAAGGCACAGTAGCACCGGGAGCACACGGTTCATGAACGGTATCCTCCTTCGTCGCCCGGGCAAGACCTCCGAGCCGGCGACACGGCATCTACCGTGTCGCATTGATCTCTAACGAGCGCTCGCCGGACGGCATCTCTCCTGAATCGGAAAATCCGCTCCACTTCAGCCCGCACGAAGGGATAAGCGAGCTCACCGACAGGCCAGAAAGGTAGACGATACTGCACCTCGTCTTGGATGACGGTGCTCCCATTTCTCGCGGCGAAACGATGCTCGTGGATCCAAAGCTTGTAAGGCCCCTGCACCTGTTCGTCCACAAACCGGTCGGGGGGAGCCCAGATACTGATCCTGGCCCGCCACCGGAAGGCAACACCGTAGAGACGAAGCCGGTAGTCGATGAGGGTCCCCTCTCTGATTCGCAGAGGTTCCGGCGTGAGGATCTCGAAGCTGAGCTCCGGCGGGGTGATCTTCTCAAGATTGCGCGGGTCGGCAAAAAAGGCAAATACCTCTTCGACACCAAGCGGCAGCTCTATCGCCGTTCTGTAGGTGCGGCTCAGCACACCCCGACCCTTCTCTGATCACGTCCGTCCGCCTGCCGACCGGACACGGGAATTTCCTGTGGGCCAAGCCGTCAGGACAGCTTGCCTCCGTCGGAGGGCAGAATTGTACCACCAATGTGCCCCTCTTGGTATCCTCAGTATAGAGTTCTGGTACGCTCGTTGCTTGCAAAGGTTCACCGATAGGCCTCGCAGTTTCGTGGTCAGGGGGAACAGCTGAAAGCGGAAAAAGAAGGGCGGCGTGCTACTTCTATCACCGCTACAGTGCCATCCTCCTCTAAGAACCCGAAGTCGAGCAACTGGAATGAGAGTTTTGCTGGCAGCCATTCTCCTTCTCTTCACTCAGGTAGATGCCGTTGCCGCCTTTGATCCCACCGGCTGGGCCTGGAAGCGTACCATCGAGCTCGGTCGCGCCTCCGGCTTCGTTCGGCTCCCGATCCCTCCCGAGGTCTTCGATGAAGCCCAGGCAACCCTCAACGACCTGAGGGTGGTGGACGACAGCAGCGCCCTCGTTCCTCACGTGCTCCATTGGGGCCGAGTGCGGGAACTCCAGAAGGTGGAGTGGCGATCGGCGCGCCTCCTGAACCAGACCTATGCGCCGGGACGATACGGGCGGGTTATCGCCGATTTCGGCGCGGCTGTGGAAAAGAATCAGGTCAAGGTCACCATCTCCGGTACCAACTATCGACGGCGGGTGCTCGTCGAAGGCAGCGATGAAGGAAAGAGCTGGGAGGTGGTGGCGCAGGGGCTCTGGCTCATTGACGTGAGCCTCCAGGATCAAAGCTTCAGGGTTGATACCCTCAAGTTTCCCCCCAACACCTTCCGTCACCTTCGCCTGACCGTCTACAACATCTTTGACGACTTTCGCCCGTTTGCTTTCAAGGCGGTCGAGGCCTCCGTCCACCGCACCGAGGGCGAAAAGGAACTGGTGCAGGTCCCGGTCAAAGGGATGACCACGACCCGCGACGAAAGAAGAAACCATTCCTCCGTGGACCTGGACCTCGGGGCTCGAAACCTCCCCGTCGTGAGCCTCAACTGTGCGATTCGTACACCCTACTTCTACCGGGCCTATGAGCTTGTGGGGAGAAATGCGGCCCGGGAAGGGGTACCCAGAAAGACGGAGAGCGGTTGGGACACGGTGGAGCGCGAGGCCCCCTGGGAACCGGTATCGATGGGTGTGCTCTATCGAATCAAGTACCAGACCCGGATAGAGGAATCCCTGGAAATCGAGGGTTTATCCGCTCCCTATCGCTACCTGAAGCTTCGCATCCTGAACGCCGAGAGCCCGCCAGTCGATCTCGACAATGTGACGGTGTCTCGGCGGGAGGCGAGCCTTGTCTTTCAGGCTGTGCCGGGCCGCAGGTACGCCCTCGTCGGTGGAAACCCCCAGGCGCAGGCGGCAAGCCACGATCTGGCCAAGGCGATCGAGGGCGTAGACGAATTCCAGGGATTCACCGCGCGTCTTGGCCCCTCACATCCCCTCGAAGGCAAGAAAGAACTCTTCCCCTGGAGCGAGCGACACAGCGTCCTCATTTGGACTGTTCTGATTTGTGCGGTGGGGGTCGCGGTCATCCTCATGGTGAGGAATATGAAAAGGCTCAGAGCTCCACGGCAAGAATAGCCGATCATCAACCTCCCAGGCCCCGCAGAAAGGCAAGGACGCTCTCGCCCAGAACGCGGTGGTTGTAGCCGCCCTCCAGCACCGCAAAACAGCCAGCTCCCAGCCTCCGGCTGGTGTCTCGAACCAGACGGCCGATGGTCTCGTAGTCCTCGGTCAGCAGTACCCCGCCCCAGTCCTGGAGGTGGTTGTCAAAGCCGGCAGAGACGGCGATGAGATCCGCCCGGGTCGCAGCCAGACCGCCAGCCACCTCCTCCAGATATTCACCCCGATCAGGCGAGGCCGGGTTATGAATGGCGGCATACCTCTTCCCCGCCATGATCGAGACGGGCCCGTCGCCATAGTGGAGATCGAAATCGAGGATGTAGGCGGATTTGATCCGTTTGTGTCGCTTGAGATGGTCGAGGGCGACAGCCATGTTGTTGAAGTAGCAGAACCCCCAGCAGCTGTCCGCCGAGGCATGGTGTCCGGGCGGTCGGACGAGGGCGAAGCACGGCTCGGCGAGCCCGATGCGAGCGGCCTGGACGGTCGCTCCCGCAGCGAGGGCGGCGATATCGTAGAGACCCCGTCGTGTGACCTTCTGGATGTGGCGCTCCGTGTGGACCGCCGCGATGTCATCGCGGTTTGCGGGAGATCCCTCTTCAAATTCCACTTGGTCTCCGAGGGCTGAAAGGATGCTCTCGATTCTCCCGGCGGCCGCTGCCGGGTCACGGGTGTAGACCTGCTTGAACTCCTCATGGGTTATGACCTTCATCGATCCTCCGGGTGCACGTGCCGTCTTGTCGGCCGGGTCTAGCTCTGCGCCCAGCCCAGCGCCTCGACTTCCTCATCTCTTAGAATCTGCCGAATGTCTCCACCCAAGGGTCCCGACCGAGAACCCAGAGGTAGAATAACGTGCCCAACCAACCATGGTACAGTCCGAGGGGCCAGAGGTTCCGGTGCCGCAGGTAGAGCGGAACGTATACGAGGCCTAACCCGAAGGTTGCCACCATGAGCGGCGCCTCAGGCACGTGAACTATGGCGAACAGGCAGGAGCCAACGAGAAACAGCCCGGACCTGGGGAGGCTTCCTTCCAGGTTCCGGACGAGAAGAGCCTGCACCAGAAATTGCTGGACCACTCCCCAGATCGGGTACAGTCCCATCAGGATCCATGCGTGTAGCGGGAAGCGGAGACTGCCTCGACTTGCGCCCACCAGGGCCATGATTCCGGCAGCGGGCAGAGAGAACGCGGTCACCGCCCGAAACGAACGCGCAAACGTATCCAGGCGAAAGCCCCATGCCCGGAGGAGAGTTGAGTCCTGCCTGGCTCGGTACCACACGAAGACTATCCAGAATCCCGCCGCGGCGGGTACAAAGACACCCTGGAGTCGAAAGAATCTGAAGAGGAGGAAAAGAAGTCCCGTGGCAACGACCGCCGCAACCTCGAACCATCTCCGGGATCCAGGATGAAAGGTGTCCTGCACTTGGCTCATTCCGTTCGTCCCGTAACCGACCGGGCGATATCTACGAGCCGTGCCGAGGTCACTCGAAGGAGATCGGAAGGCGCAAGCAGGACCTGCAGCCCTCTCATGCCCCCACTGATGCTGACCATCGGCCACAGCTCCACGGTTTCATCAATGAATACGGGATAGGCTCGCTTTGCCGCAAGGGGTGTTACCGCGCCCCGCATG
>JAGFXI010000472.1 GCA_017861095.1 Deltaproteobacteria bacterium
CTTGCTGAAGCCAGTCTCTTCCACGACCGGCAACCCTGCCCGGCGCAGGCGCTCCGCCTTTTGCTGCTCCCACGGCGTGTACGCCACGACAAACATCACGGTTCCGGCCGGAACATAGTGAGGCCAGCGATCAGGATGGTGAACGGGAAAGGGCACGATGAGGATCCGCTCCAGAGGATATCCCTCGTCGCGTAGGACCCCCTGGATCATCATGAACCGCTCCGTGTAGGTGAAGGGATTTTCCTCGGCCAAGTGGCGATGGGGACTCAGGGGATCGGCAACGATCGAGCTGGGATCCGGATTGGTGATGCCCACGAGCACCCGCTCGCACTGGTCCCAGGCCAGGCGGAAGTATCGCAGGTGCTCGAGGTGGAAAGGCTGAAACCGCCCGTGGATCATGCCATACTTGTAACGCATCGCCCTCACCGGTCGAACCCAACAGCCCAGGCGAACCTGAGAGCAGTTTACCGCTCTATTCGTTTCGGGTTTGAGCGAATTCTTCTCTACCCTTGACGAACACAGCCCGCAGAATGCGGGCTAGAAGGTCGCTGCCAGTTTCTTCGCAAGCTCCCCGGCTGTCGCCTTGGCTTTTTCCGTCTCCTCGGGCGACGAGAGGGTCGGCTCCACGATGACGGACTGGATGGCCTTGAAGCCGATGAACCCCAAGAACAGTTCCATATACGCCTTCTGGAGGTCGAAGCTCGCCGCCTTGGTGCCGGCGGGATAGGATCCGCCGCGAGCGTAAATCACCGCCACCGGCTTTCCCGTCACCAGACCCTTGTAGCCCTCGCCGGGGGTAAAGCTGAAGGTGTAGCCGGGCTGGGTGATCACATCGATGTAGTGCTTGAGCTTGTAAGGGACGCCGAAGTTCCACATGGGCAAGGAAAAAACATACTTATCCGCACTGGTGAAGTGGGAAATGATCTTCTCCACGGCACTCCAGGCGTGGCGTTGTGCCTCCGTGTGTTTCAAGCCCTGAAGGATTGCATACTTGGAGTTTATCACCTCGCCGTCGAATTCAGGGAGGGGAGTGATCCAGAGGTCGAGGGTCTCGACGAGATCCTTGGGATGGGTTTTCTGGTACTCGATGAGAAAGATCCTGGCGGTCTCGATTGACGCAGACCTGTCCTTGCGAGGCGAAGTCTCGATATAGAGTAAACGAGCCATAGGTGCCCCTCCTCGTGCTTTGGGATCAACTGAACCAGCTTCGCAGCGATCCACTCGCCGGAACCAGCTTCGCAGCGATCCACTCGCCGGAATTTTCATGGTGCCCGTAATGATAGTCACGAATGCGACCGGCGCAACTGGTGTTCTCGGCGCGGTCTCCACGATGCCGTAAACCGAATCACTCTCAATGGCATCGAGGCGATCCGGCGCTCGCTGCAGACCATCTCACCATTGACTGACTACACCTCTTGCTACTAGAGTGCGGACGCGTGTTCCCCTCCTGTCCGGTTGTCGTGATCGGTACGGTGCAGTGGGGGCCTGCCCCAACAAAGCGCAGAAGGAAGGTTCTATGCCCGGCAGTCCAAACGACCGACCGCTCTTGAGAGTCGTTCCCAAACCGGATGGAGGTCTGACCGGTCTGCTTCTCTGCCTCGTCGTCGTGGGCATCGCACTGTGCTCGTTATCTGGCGACGCTCCGGCTCAAGGGGACCCGTCCGCAGTCGACTGCGCCATCCAGACCGGTCCGTGCACCAAGAGCCTCGCCGACGGCACCGTCACCCTTGACATCACCCCGAAGCCGGTTAGGGCCATGCAGGACCTCATCTTCACCCTGGTGTTTTCCGGCCTCAAGCTCGCTCACGATCCCTTCATTGAGCTGGGTATGCCAGGAATGATCATGGGCTCGAACCGGGTGGTCCTGAAGCGGGCGGGGGACAACACCTACCGGGGTACGGGCGTGATCGTTCGTTGTCCGAGCGGCCGTCGCACCTGGAAGGCGACGGTCACCGTTCCCGATAAGGGTTCAGCGGAGTTCGTCTTCGATGTCGTCTACTGAGGTCGTTTTCCTCGCCTTCTTTTCTTCAGGGTTCACGGTCGGCTTCGGGCACTGTGTCGGAATGTGTGGTCCCATCGCCGTCTCCCTCTCCCTCAGCCTTCGGGACGGTAAGGTTCTTATTCCTCACCTGCTCTACCACGCCGGTAGAATCACGACCTACGCCCTTCTCGGCGCCGTGGTGGGACTCACCGGCTCCTTCGCCGGGGTGACGAGCAGGATCGTGGGCATCCAGAAGGCGGTCATGATTTTTGCGGGGGTCCTCATCATCCTCATGGGCCTCGCCATGGTCGGCTGGATTCCCCTGGGCCGGATTTTCACCGACTCCTCCCGTCCGATAGGGTTCTTCTCGAGAGCCGTTCGGAAGTTGAACGCAGCTCCATCTCGGGGAGCCTACTATACGGCGGGATTCGTCCTCGGCCTTCTTCCCTGCGGGCCGGTCTATACCGCCCTTGTCGCCGCGGCCCGGGCCGCAATGGAGAGCGGCGAGTCTCTTCAGGGAATGTTCACGGGCTTTTGGCTCATGCTTGCCTTCGGCCTGGGTACGGTTCCTGCTCTGCTCCTGGTGGGCAAAATCGCAGGTCTGGGTTGGCTGACCAAGCGGGAGGTTATCTATCGCCTCTCCTCGATGCTCATGA
>JAGFXI010000232.1 GCA_017861095.1 Deltaproteobacteria bacterium
CAGGCAGATGGACTTGGCGTGGCCGATGTGGAGGTAGCCGTTCGGCTCAGGGGGGAACCTGGTGTGTACCCGGCCCTGATATTTTCCTGTCCGCATATCGTCGTCGATGACGTCCTTGATGAAGTTGGGAGGCGTGGTGAATGGCGTCGCACCTTCGCTCCGCAGGTGCATCTCGCCGGAATCTTTCCTGGATGAAGGGGGCCTGGGCTTGTCCATAGGTCCTCTCTCGTCACACAGTATCGCCTGAAAATTAAGCCAGCAGAGGTGCCGGCTCGGTCGGTACCCGAGCGGCCTGCCCAATCCGACGCCGCGCATTATAGTTGGCCACCCCAGATCATTCAATAGCGAGAAATCTCCGGGCGAAGTACCAGATTATTCGCTTTCTCCCTCGGTCTGGATCAAGGTGGAGGGATGAACAGGAGATCGGGGATTGCCACACCAGGCCCCCTTAACCTATAATTTTCGCTGGGAATTTGGAGAGCGGCGAGATAGGGGAGGCTAGAAGGAGGATGGAGGAGTTTCGCCTGGTGACCGACTTCAAGCCGCGAGGCGACCAGCCCGCGGCCGTCGACGCCCTCGTGGACGGGGTGAACCGGGGGCTCCGGCACCAGGTGCTCCTCGGCGTCACCGGCTCGGGCAAGACCTTCACCATGGCCAACGTCATCGCCCAAGTCCAGAAGCCGACCCTGGTGATCGCGCCCAACAAGACGCTTGCGGCCCAGCTCTTCGGCGAGTTCAAGTCCCTCTTCCCCGAAAACGCGGTGGAGTACTTTGTCTCCTACTACGACTACTACCAGCCGGAGGCCTATGTTCCCGCCACCGACACCTACATCGCCAAGGACGCGTCGATCAACGAGGCGATCGACAAGATGCGCCACTCCGCCACCCGCTCCCTTCTCGAACGCCGGGACGTGATCATTGTCGCCAGCGTCTCCTGCATTTACGGCCTGGGCTCTCCGGAGGCCTACCATGGCATGCTCCTCCACCTGGAGAAAGGGCAGGAGATCGACCGGCAGGCAGTGCTCAGGAAGCTGGTGGAGATCCACTACCGCCGGAGCGACCTGGACTTTCACCGCGGCACCTTCCGGGTCCGGGGCGATGTGGTTGAGGTCTTCCCCGCCCACGAGGAGGAGCGGGCGGTCCGCATCGAGTTCTTCGGCGACGCGGTGGAGCGGATCGTAGAGATCGACCCCCTCTGGGGGAAGACGCTCCGGGAGCTCTCGCGCCTCGCGGTCTACCCGGCAAGCCACTACGTGACCAGCCGACCGGCGCTGGTGCAGGCCGTTCGCTCCATCAAGGCCGAGCTCAAGGAGCGGCTCGCGGCGCTGGAGGCCCAGAGAAAGCTCCTCGAGGCCCAGCGCCTGGACGAGCGCACCCGGTTCGATCTCGAGATGCTCCAGGAGCTCGGCTACTGCACCGGCATCGAGAACTACTCGCGCCACCTGACCGGCCGCGCGCCGGGAGAGCCGCCGCCGTGCCTCCTCGACTACTATCCCAGGGACAGCCTCTTCTTCATCGACGAGAGCCACATCACCGTTCCCCAGCTCCAGGGCATGTACCGGGGCGACCGCTCCCGCAAGCTCACCCTCGTGGAGTACGGCTTCCGGCCACTCCGGCAGACTACGAAATCCGAGCGGCCCAGGGCGTCGTGGTGGAGCAGATCATCCGGCCCACAGGTCTCATGGACCCGAAGATCCACGTGCGGCCCGGCGAGCACCAGGTTGACGACCTCCTCGCCGAAATCCGCGGCCGCGTGAGGCGGAACGAGCGCATTCTCGTCACCACCCTCACCAAGCGCATGGCCGAGGACCTTACGGAACACCTCGCCGACCTTGGCGTCCGGGTGCGCTATCTTCACTCGGACATCAATACCCTGCAGCGGGTGGAGATCATCAGGGACCTTCGCCTGGGACGGTTCGACGTGCTCGTGGGGATCAACCTCCTCCGGGAGGGGCTCGACATTCCGGAGGTCACCCTGGTTGCCATCCTCGATGCCGACAAAGAGGGGTTTCTTCGCTCGGAGCGCTCTCTCATCCAGACCTGCGGCCGTGCGGCCCGGAACGTGGCGGGCGAGGTGATCCTTTACGGTAGCGAGCTCACGAGGTCCATGAACCGGGCGGTGGAGGAGACGGAGCGGAGGCGGCGCGTGCAGGGGGAATTCAACCGCACCCATGGCATCACCCCGGAGACGATCAGGAAGGAGATCCGGGATATCCTAAGCTCGGTCTACGAGGCGGATTACGTGACCGTGCCGGCAGTGGCTGAGGAGAAGGCCGCATACCGAAGCGCCGAGGACCTGGAACGTCACATTGCCAGGCTGGAGAAGGAAATGAGCGAGGCCGCCGCCAAGCTTGAGTTCGAGGAGGCGGCGAAGCTCCGCGACGAGATCAAGGGGTTCCGTCAGGAGCTCCTGGAGATGTACTAGGAACAGCTGGCAGTGGTCAAATGTAGGGTGGGCACCGCCCACCGTTTGATCGTGCGTACACATACACCTAGGACTAACTCCTCCCCTAGGGGAGGCACCCATGAGCCTACACGACAAGCCCGACAACCTTCCTGCCGCTCCCGGGGTCTATCTCTTCGAGGACGAGAGCGGGAAGGTCATCTACGTCGGCAAGGCGAAGAGCCTGCGGAAAAGGGTGCAGTCCTACTTTACGGGGCGCGACCAGGCCTCCCCGAAGGTGCAGGCCATGCTCGCCCGGGCCGCGGGCTTGGAAACCATCGTCACCGCGACCGAGAAAGAGGCCCTCATCCTCGAGGGCAATCTCATCAAGAAGCATCGCCCCCGTTACAACGTCGTTCTCCGGGACGACAAGAACTACCTTGCCCTCCGCATCGATCCCGAGGAGGAATACCCGCGTCTCGCCCTGGTTCGCCAAATGAAGAAGGACGGCGCTCTCTACTTCGGTCCCTTCGCCTCGGCTCATGCGGTGCGAGAGACCCTGAAGGTTGTCAATCGGGTGTTTCGGCTCCGTCAATGCAGCGGTTCCACCTTCCGCCGGCGGCAGCGTCCCTGCCTCAACTTTCAGATGGGCCGCTGTCTGGGGCTCTGCGCCAGGACTATTTCCCCGGAGGAGTACGGCCGGGTGGTGGAGGAGGCGGTGCTCTTCCTCAAGGGGAGAACGAGGGATCTCCAGGAGAGACTCAGGGGAGAGATGGAGCTGGCCGCCGCCGCTCTCGAGTTCGAGCGGGCGGCCGTGTACCGGGATCGACTCGCAGCCGTGGAGACAACCCTGGAAAGGCAGCGGGCCGTGTCCAGCCATTTTCGTGATCAGGATGTGATCGGCATTCACTCGGACGGAGAGGGGTTAGCCCTTGGCGTGCTCTTCATCCGCGGCGGCCGCCTTGTCGGGAGCCGGGTGTTCGAGATCATGAGCCAAGGGGAGGAGCCCGAGGCGGTCCGAGCGTTCGTGCAGCAGTACTACGGCGCAGGTGCTCCCATTCCCGAAGAGATTCTCGTGGACACGGCCCTCGAGGAAGAGGGCCTTCTCGCCGAGTGGTTGAGCGACCTCAAGGGTCAGCGGGTGGCGATCCGTGTTCCGCAACGGGGCGACGGTCGGCACCTGGTGGCGATGGCGGCCCACAACGCCGCCACCTATTTGTTCGGCCGGCGATCCCGGGCCGCGGATGCAGAGGGAGCTCTGAAAAGACTCCAGGAGCTTCTGGGGCTTCCTGCGGCGCCCCAGCGGCTCGAGTGTGTGGACATCTCCAACATCCAGGGCCGCTTTGCCGTGGGGTCCCTCGTGGCCTTTCACGGCGCACGACCCGAGAAATCAGGCTATCGCCGCTACCGCATCAGAGCTTTGGACGAGCCCAACGATCCCGCCATGATGGCCGAGGTGCTGAGGCGACGATTCACCGACCCGAAGGACGCCCGGGTGCTGCCGGATCTCCTGATGGTGGATGGGGGCAAGGGCCAGCTCAATCAGACGCTGGCGGTGCTGAAGGAGCTCGGTCTGGAGGGTCGGCTGCCGGCTGTTGGACTGGCCAAGGAGTCCGTGGGCGTTGAGGCGGGCTCGAGCGAGAAGCTTTACCTTCCCGGGCGGAAGAATCCGGTCTTCCTCGCGAGAGAGCCGGCCCTGGCCAGGCTTCTTGATCGGCTCCGAGACGAGGCGCACCGGTTTGCCATCACCTATTACCAGAAGCGTCACCGTCAGTACGCCCTTCAATCACGGCTAGATCAGGTGCCGGGGGTGGGTCCCGCGAGGCGGCGGGCGCTGATCCGTCGATTCGGCTCGATCCAGGAGCTGGCCGCCGCCTCGCTGCAGGAGATTTCCCGGGTTCCTGGGATAAGCCTGAAACTGGCCGAAAGGATTCAGCAGGAGCTCGCGGGGCATGGTGAGGCGGGTGGCAAGGCAGCTGGGATGTAGGGTGGGCAGTGCCCACCGAAAGGCTTTCCAGCCGTGGTTGCATGGGGAGGGTCAGGGTGATCTGCTCCACAAAGCTGTCACGCCAGGGCGTGATCGCAGCATTGATAGTATAGGGAGAGGCCCGGCCTCTTTGCGGAGCGTTGGCCCAAAGTTCGGGGAGCCTTCCTGGTGGGAGGGGGGCAGGTGGAGGCTCCGGATGCACTTTGTTTCGCAGACCACCCTGCGCCTCCGGTGCCAGCGGTTTCGCCAGGATGTAGGGTGGGCAGTGCCCACCAGAAGACTTGAATCGGAAGGTCTTCCCTCGACAGGCTCGGGACAAGCCGGCCGCGACGGAATGGGGCGGAAGGCCCTCATTGACAGACGTGGGAAAATAGGTTAGACGCCAGACGGCCAATGAATACAGGGACGCGCGCCTGTGATGGTGGCCTTCCCTTTGACGGAGGAGAACATCGGACATGGCAGAGGTACGGGTTCGTTTCCCACCCAGTCCCACCGGATACCTGCACATCGGCGGCGCGAGAACCGCCATCTATAACTGGCTTTTCGCCAAGAAGACGGGGGGGAAGTTCATCCTCCGGATCGAGGACACCGACGCGGAGCGCTCCACGGAGGAATCCATTCACGGAATTCTGGACGGGCTCAGATGGCTGGGGGTCACCTGGGACGAAGGTCCCTACTCCCAGTTGGCCTTTGCCGAGGAGCATCGGCAGGCGGCGCACCAGCTCGTGGCGAGCGGGCATGCCTACAAGTGCTTCTGCACCGCGGAGGAGCTGGAACGAAAGAGGGAGATCGCCCGAGAGCAGAAGCTGGACTTCCACTACGACGGGACCTGCCGCAACCTCTCTCCCGAAGAGGTGGCCCGCCTGGAGGGCGAGGGGCGGCCCCATGTGATTCGGGTCAAGGTGCCCCGGGGGCCGGGGGCGGTGGTCTTTGAGGACGCAGTGTACGGGGTGATCGAGAAAAAATATCGTGACATCGAAGACTTCGTGATCCTCCGCTCCAACGGTCAGCCCCTCTACGTGCTCTCGAACGCGGTGGACGATATCCGGGACCGCATCACCCATGTAATCCGCGGTCAGGACCACCTGGCCAATACGCCGAAACAGGTGCTTATCTACGAGGGCCTCGGCAAACCCCTGCCGCACTTTGCCCACATGCCCCTGACCCTCGACCCGCAGCGGCGCAAGATCTCCAAGCGAACCCACGGAGAGGTGGTGGCGGTCCAATTCTATCGCGACCACGGGTTCCTTCCCTGGGCCCTGGTGAACTTCCTGGTTCTCCTTGGCTGGTCCACCCCGGACAACAAGGAAATGTTTTCTCCCGAGGAGCTGATTGAAGCCTTCTCCCTTGAGGGGGTCAACCGCGCCAACTCCGTGTTCGATCTTCGCAAGGGGGATCCCAAGTTCTTCACCGATCCCAAGGCCATCAGCAT
>JAGFXI010000233.1 GCA_017861095.1 Deltaproteobacteria bacterium
GCGATAAGCGTCTCAGCGGTGAGCAAGGCGATCAGGGGGCGGTCGATCGTGGCGGGATCGAGCGCTGAGCGAGCTCTTCTAGAATGTTAATAAGTCACGGCCCCAATCCTAACACACAAGATTTGGTCAACGCCAGTTTGCCCACAGAGGGCCTTGACACTACGCATCCCACTACTCCCCCACCCTCACCGACTCCACCATGCCCCTCATCACCTCTGCCGTCTCCTGGGAAGCGAGTGTGCCATGTCCAGCGCAAATCATCAAGGCGAAAGGGTGCGCTGGTCGAGAGATGTCAACCATATACACAGGCCCCACTCGCGATGTCTCTTTGCTGTTCGTCGAGAAATCCTCCCTTGTCATCACCAAGTAGTACTCCAAGTACCGCAGCCCACCCCTCGTTCTGCCTTCCCTCTCGCTCTCCACCAGGTCGCAGTAGCTTGACCCGTCTGGCCCATCCGCAGCGCAGATCACCGTGACCCTTTCCCGCGCAAATGCCGTGAACGTATCGCCTCCCTGCTTCCATTCCGTCAAGAATATCCTGAACGGATCGTCCTCAACGTCTCCCCGCACGACAATCTTGCCATTTTCGACCAGATCAAAGGCCCATTCGCCGACGTTCTTCAGCTTGTAGCGCGACGGGTACTGTAAGGCGAAACCATGGCCGCGGTTGATATTGACATAGGTGGCCTCGGTTTGGGTCTGCGCGACCATAAACCTCGATAAATTGCACCCCACTAAGAAATCCAGCAACAGGACTGTAGCCACACAGATCAGGCCGACTCTTGAAAAGGTCACGCCAGCGTAATGCCTGCTACGAATCATCAACCTGCTTGTCGCCGCACACTCTGCGCTATCCATTGTCTCGTAACCCTCCGTGCCAAAAACTCCCGAGCGAAACAAAGTCGCAATTTGTGTGCCATACGCCTCCGTGCGTCCGACAGGCCTTCGAAGGATTGCGTCGAAGTCCCCACTTGGAAATCTTTAACGGCGCACGGGACGACCATAAAATTATAACTTGCTCTTCCATCTCTGACCTGGTAGAGTGGCACCATGCCACGACAATCCCGGATCGACGCCCCAGGGGCGCTGCACCATGTGCTGATCAGAGGCATCGAGAGGAGGAAGATCTTCAGGGACGATGCCGACAGGAAGAACTTCCTTGACCGGCTGGGAGGGATTCTTGTCGAGACCTCGACTGCCTGCTACGGCTGGGCGTTGCTCTCCAACCATGTTCACCTTCTTTTGAGAACAGGGACTGTTCCTCTCGCTACCGTGATGGCGAGGCTGCTCACGGGCTACGTAGTGAGCTTCAGCCGGAGACACCGACGACACGGCTATCTCTTTCAGAACCGCTACAAATCCATTCTCTGTCAGGAAGACCCTTACCTCTTGGAGCTGGTGCGCTACATCCACCTGAATCCGTTGCGGGCGCGAATCGTCCCGGACCTTGCGACGCTGAACAGCTACCCATACTGCGGCCATAGCGCGGTCATGGGCAAGAAGAAGAGAGCCTGGCAGGACGTCGCCTATGTGCTCGCTCAGTTTGGCGGAGGGGTTAGGGAAGCCCGGAAAAGATACCGAGCCTATGTGAAGGACGGGATAGAGCGGGGGAGGCGACCAGAGCTTATGGGCGGGGGGCTCATCAGGAGTCTTGGTGGGTGGAGGAAGGCGAAGGCTTTACGGAAAGGGGAAGGGCGGCTTAAAGGGGACGAACGAATTCTCGGGGATAGTGATTTCGTCATGAGGGTGCTGGAGCAATGCGAGGAAAGTCTCGAGCGCCGATATCGGCTTCAGGCTGGAGGCAATGACTTCGGGAAGCTCGTGCGCCGCGCCGCAGCGCTTTGCGGCGTGAGCCCTGGAGACATCTCCACTGGCAGCAAGCGACCCCGGGTGGTTGAGGCGCGAAGTCTTCTATGCTACTGGGCGGTTCAGGAGCTCGGGATGAGCGCGACGGCAGTGGCGAAGCGGCTCACCATCTCCCAGCCTGCCGTGAGCATTTCGGTGAGGAGAGGTGAGAAGCTCTCGCGAGACCGAGCCATCACGCTCACCGATCCATAGATTCTTATATTTTTGTGGAGGTCCCGTCTCCTCGTCCGAAAACTGAACAACATCAACGGGCGAGCAAAGGAACTGGAATGAAGAGAAAATACTCGAGGGTGTATCAGTTCAAGATTACGTTGAAAGGGACAAAGCCTCCGGTGTGGCGGAAAATTCTTGTTCCCGAAACCTATACCTTTTGGGATCTGCATGTCGCCATCCAGGACGCCATGGGCTGGCTCGACTACCATCTCCACGAATTCACTATCATGAACCCCTTGACGGGTCTCGTGGATAGGATTGGGATTCCCGATGAGGACTTTCTCGACCAAGAGGAGGCCTACCCCGGGTGGACGAAGAAGGTTGCTGATCACTTCAGCCCGCAAAACCCAAGGGCCGACTACTGCTACGACTTTGGCGACGACTGGCAGCACGCGGTGAAACTGGAGAAGATTATGCCGCGTGAGGCAGGTGTCCGGTATCCTATCTGTGTTGGCGGCAAAAGGGCTTGTCCTCCTGAAGACTGCGGCGGGACTTTGGGCTATGAGGAATTCCTGACGATCATCAAAGACCCGTCCCATGAGGAGTACGAATCGACTCTGGAGTGGGCAGGAGGAGCCTTCGATCCTGAGCGCTTCGATCCCGCAGGTGTCCTCTTCGCCGATCCCCAAAAGCGTTGGAAGATGGCCTTTCGAGATGGTTAGCGCCCCGCACCCTCGCTGATTGGCGAGGTCGCATCAGGTGTTTCGGCGGCCTATGTGGCGCCTTCGGCAGGCACGGCAGCCACTGGTGCTGCTCTTGCTGATTTGCGTGCCGACGTATATGCTGGCAGCAGCGCACGAGGTATAAATCCCCCGCGGGACAAAGAGAGCGAGCGATGGGCATCCAGGAGAGATGGCGAGGCTTAGAGCCACTGCCGCCCGACACCCGGGCAAGACTCGATCTCCTACCTCGCCTCTTCCAGGAGACCGGAGTTTTGCTCGCCTACGTCTTTGGCAGCTTTCCCCATCGGGAAGGCGCGGCGGATATCGACCTGGCCATTCTACCCGGCGACAGCACCCTGGGCGACCTGAGGGAGAAGATCACTGAGGTTCTGAACACCGAACGGATTGATCTCGTCAACCTCAAGACCGCTAACCCCGTCCTTCGTTTCGAGGTGGTGAGCACCGGAGTCCTGATCTTCAAGAAAAGCGACCACGTGGAGAACTCGTTTGAACTCTCGACGCTTCGGGAATACCGGGACACCGGTCATCTTCGGGCCGTGCAGGCTGAAGCCGTTGAGAAGCGGATGCGAAAGGAGAGAATGTGAGGTCTTGGATTCTCGTCACGGGAACACCGGAAGCGGGGAAGACGACCTTCGCCTGCCGCTTGATCAAGTCTTTTCGATCCAGGCCCCTTGACGTCATGCGCCTGCACTCCGATGCGGAGGTGAACGAGGTCACAAGGCTGCAGATCTCGAAAAAGAATCGAGAGCAGCAGGAATTTGTCACGGCGGGGGCAGCGGACGTCGACGTGTACCTTGCTCCTCCGGGAAAGGACTATGAGGCCATCAAGGCATATATGGACGGTGCCTATCTTTTTGGGGGTGACAACGCCCTCCTCTTCGAAGGCGATGCGGTGGGGAGATATCTCACTTGCGACGTGACCGTATTCGTCATGCCGGTCCATGAGGAGGGTGACGATCCTTATCCTTTGACGCCTCTGAAGGTGCCGGGCTTAAGAGAGCGCCTGGGTATCGAAGAGGATGAGGACGGTCCCGACCCGGAAGAGCTGGAGGAGTTGGAAGACGGCGATGAGGGGGAGATCATCGCGGAGGTCACCGAGGAGGAGGCAAAGATTCTCGCTCTGAATCTGGCGGGGGTACTCCTCGAGAACCGGCCGCGGCCCGAATACGAGTCTTTAACCCGGGCGAACGTAATCGTGATCAACCGCCGGGCCGGGGATCGACCGGATGACGTGGCCTACACGCGCTCCCGGGTGGAGAGGATGCTTGCCGATCGCCACCATCGGGCTTCGCTCCACGTGTGCGATCTGAGCGATCCAAGGGATCCCGAGCTGAAGAAGGCCGTGGCGAGAGTCAAGAGGTTAGCGTGAGGAGAGGCGAGAGGATATGGCGCCCGGAGAGGTGATGACGCGCGAGCGCGAGTACCCGCTTTATCCGCCTCTGGCGGGTTACCCCATGAGTTATTTACTTTCTTAAGGGCGTTATATAGTGATTCATATAGACAAGAAACTTATTAAAATAACAGAATACGAGATTCTTGTCGCCTTGCAAAGAAGTAACCTCCCTGTATCATAGAGTTGGCAATCAATAACAAATCACTATGCACAAGGAG
>JAGFXI010000034.1 GCA_017861095.1 Deltaproteobacteria bacterium
CGCCCGACCGAACCTGGGTCGCTCGCCACGCCGCTTCGTCGGCTTGAACAGGTTCAGCCCAGGATAGAAGGCGTTCACATGGTTGAAATTGGTGTTCATGAGGATGAAATCACCGTGGGTCCGCCGCAGGGCTTCTACCTCGCCCTGGTAAAACCGGCGCATTTCCGGTCGCAGCAAATCGCTCCTGGGATTACCGGTCACGTGGATCGGCATCCCGGGCGGTAGGGCCGGGTACTCCCTCCAGAGTTGGGCGTTATCCTCGCCCCAGGCAAAGAGACGGGAGACATACCTGACAGCCCGAGGGGATAGGCGGCGCGAAAAGTAAGTTGCCGCCGGAAGGTGGACGAGCGCTTCTTCGTCCCAGGTGACGATCTCGTGCTCGAGCTTGCGGGTGATGTAGAACATAAGAAGGCTCCGGATCGTCATGCTCTTGGAGAGATACATGCTCCAAGGAAACAGGTCGATACGGATCTCCAACTCGCGCCGCGGGCCGATGATTGAAGAAAACCCGCGTCTCGCCGCAATGCAGGCAAGGAGAAGTTTCGGGTCCAGCTCCCGGACCTGATTCTCCACCGGGATAACAAGCGTCGGTGTCATTGCCGCCATGCGCCTGTCGAACCTCGAGAGCGCTTCAGGCTCAAACCGGAAGAGCTATCGGTGAAGCAACGGCGTCCCTGACCGTTTCGGTTTCTTGCCGTTCTTATGGAAGCGTCAGTTCCTCTCTCGTCCTCGTCGTCTTCGGGCTTTTTCTGCCAGGCCGTGGTAAAACGCGGCGTATCGGTCCAGGCTCCGTTCCACATCCATGTTCGCTTCCACCCAGCGACGTGCCCGCTGACCTAAGGTCACCCTCAAACCGTCTTCCTCGAAAATTTCCGCTATGACCCTAGCGAGAGCCTCGGGATTCCGCTCAACGAGAAGGTACTGTTGACCGGGCTCGCCGAGATCCTCTGACTGGCCGAAAAAAGGTGTCACAACAACAGGGAGGCCGGAAGCCATAGCCTCTAGGACGACATTAGGCAGTCCTTCTCTCATCGAGGGAAAGACGAAGACGTCTGATGCTCGCAGATACTCTTCAACGTTCTCAATGAAGCCCACGAAGTGCACGCGATCCGACGCACCGGATGCAGCAACAAGGCCTTCGATTCTTCGTTGAAAGTCACCCAAATCCGGATGATTCGCATCGAAAACGGGGCCAACGAAGTATAGGTGCGCCTCGGGAACCCTGTAAGCAAAACGACTCCAAGCCTCAAGAAGAAAATCACTGCCTTTGCGCGGAACGACAGAGCCGACCGCGGTAATCACCTTGTGGCTATCGTCCATACCGAGGACTGAGCGCAAGGCCCTCCGTTCCTCCCTATTGCTGATCGCCCTGAAACGCTGAAGGTCCACACCGTTGGGTATGACCTCGATCTGAGTCTTCAGACCAAGGTCGAGCAACAGATCTCGCAACACCCTACTGTTTACCACAATGGAGTCGAGCTGATTGTAGAGGAGCCGCAGTCCCCATCCTTTTCTAACCCGTTTCAGGATGCCGTCGGACGGCAGCTCCGTGGCTAACGTATACGCGTAAGCTACCGAGATGCCGAGCCTCTTGAGACGAATAAGCCACGGGATAGACCGGGGTCGGAGAGAAGAGAGTATTTGTATCACCTCAGGCCGATGACCAGGCTGCCGACATACCTGCACTACAGCCCTATTGAATATTGACGAACGTTGCCACCCGGCGACTTCCGGCAGACGGACCCGATGGACCGGCATGCCCTGAATGAACTCGATTGGTAGAAATTCACCGACTGGACGTGTGTACCATGGTTGTTTCATATCCGAGGAGAGCAGCTTCCTTCCCTTCGGGGTACCAGCGACAATTTCGACATCAATACCTCGCTCGCGGAAACCGGGCAGATAGCGCACAAAGCGCAGCGTTGCCCCGCCGTGGGTAGGAAAAAAGTGGTGGGATGCCACACAGAGCTTTATGGTGTCACGAACTTCCATGCTTAGAACAGGTCTCGCGTATCCCTGGTCAGAGGCTTCCACCCCGGAATCCTTCATCCGACCTTCCGTGGTGCTGTATGGGTGGTTACTGACGTATCATCCTGCCCCCCGCCTGCAGGCCAGGAGACATCCGAGTGGTCCGCCACCAGAGTGGCCACCCCATCCTGGAGCCGATAGGCCCGGTCCGCGGCTCCCAGGATGGCCGTCTGGTGGGAGATGGCGAGGATGGTGAGCGCCCCGCGCAGATCCCGCAACGTTGCGCAGATGGCGGCCTCGGTTGCGGGGTCCAGGGCGGTGGTAGCCTCGTCCAGAATTAGCAGCTTCGGATCATGGACTAGTGCCCTGGCGATGGCGATTCGCTGCCGCTGCCCCCCGGAGAGTCCACTTCCGCGCTCTCCTACAGTACTGAGCATACCTTGCGGCATGGCGGCAACAAAGTCCCAAGCTCCCGCCGCACGCAGGGCCTGCTCCACGTCCTGTTCGGTGAGATCGCGATCACCGAGAGTGACGTTGATGAAAACCGTATCGTGAAGAAGAAGGATCTCCTGGGGGACGTACCCAATCATCCTACGCCATTGTTTTATGTCGATCTCGGTCAAGGGGAGATCGTCAATCCATACCTCGCCTTTCTGGGGGCGCAAGAGGCCGATGACGAGATCGACCACCGTTGTTTTGCCGACCCCAGATGGTCCCACGATAGCGGTGAAAGAACCCCCGGGGAAGGCAAGGGAGGCATCCCGTAGCACCGTACGATCTCCGTAAGCGAAGGTTACCCGATCCAGGCGTATCCCTCGAATGAGCGATGGAACCTTGCTCCCGAGCGTCGTTTCCTTCTCGGCCTCGGCACCCTCAATAGTCTGCTGCAACGACCAATAAGCGCTTTCGGAGGTTCCCATCTCCTGATACTGGAGCTGGATCTTGCCAAGTTGGTTGACAACTCTGCCTAGGAGTACGGTAAGCACCAGCAAGTCAGCGATGGGCATCTGCCACCACACAAGGAGCACGTACAAACCAAGCAAGACGAAGGCGGTCAGCACCGGTTCCTGAAATCCCCTAAGAGCCTCTTTGGCGAAGATCTGCTTCTTCAGCGCCCGGTTGAGGCGAGTCGTCTCCCTCACCAGCACTGCATCCGCCAGGTATTCACGGGCCATGGATTTAAGCGGTTTGATCGAGAGAAAGCTATCGGTAAGCCTGGAGACGAGAGCTTTCGTGGCCTGAGTTTGACGTTTGCCAGCATCCCGTGCCCGCTGCACGAGGCGCCTGAGCGTAAAAAGGATCAGCACACCACCACTGAGTGCAACTAGGGTCGCCTTCCAGGATACGAGGAGCGCCACGCCCGCATAGACCACCGCCTGAACGGCAAGAGCCGCCATCCTGGCGCCGCCGAGAAAGGCCGTGGACGCTCGTCCCGCCTCGTTTCCAAATGCACTTGCGAGTTTCCCTATACGCTGCCCAACGAAGTATTCCCAGCGGGTCGCGAGAAGAGCCCGGAGCAATTGCAGACGAAGGTCGGTCGTTATCCGGGCCACCATGTAACCAACCCGCCGGTTGGCAAACATCAGCAAGCAGCTCTTCAGCACGATCCCGCCGAGCACGATACTCAGGAGCAAGCCGATGCTCGGGGAAAGGCCGAGGCTGTATAGGACCTCGTTGACCACCCGCTTCACTGCAGCACCCTTGCTGCCCATAATATCCTCGGCACCGGCGAGAGCAACCAGCGGAAGCAGGGCGGTCAGGCCGAACCCCTCGACCACTCCCGAAACGAGGATGGCGACGACCATAATAAGGGTCTGCCAGGGGTAAGCACGAGCGAAGGTTATCAGGATGCGCATATCGATGAGCGAGTTCGGCTAGACCGAACCTCCTCGAGCCGGCGGGGACGTCACTGTTCCGATCGTCTGCGCGGTCTGGGCAGTTTCCCGGAGCGAGGTGAATGCCTCACATATTCGGTCCACCTGCTCCGGCGTGTGCCCGGCGCTGACGCTGCATCGCAGCAAGGCCCCGCCGTCGGGGGTCGCCGGAGGCAGGACGAGGTTTACATACACTCCCCGTTCGAGGAGCCCGTTCCACAGAAAAATCGCCTCTTCCGGGTTGGGCAGGCGCACGGCGACGATAGGGCTCACCTCCGGACCAAGGCGGAAGTTCAGTTCGCTCAACCGCTGGTAGAGCCTCCTGGCGTTCTCCCAGAGACGGGTTCGCAATTCGGAGCGCGTGCGCAGAAGCTGTAGGGCGGTTCGGGTGGAAGCGATCGTCGAGGGGGAGGGTGACGCGGTGAAGATATAGGGTCGGCTGGCGTAGCGGATGAGCTCGAGCTCCGGGTGGTTGCTTACGGCAAAGCCGCCGATGGCACCCAGGCTCTTGCTAAAGGTACCGACGATGAAGTCCACGCTCTCCTCCACGCCGACCTCTTCGGCGAGCCCGCGACCCCGATTGCCCAGGACGCCCACGGAGTGAGCCTCATCCACAAGCAGGCAGGCACCGTACTGCCGCTTTACCGCAGCAATCTCTTTGAGGGGTGCTCGGTCGCCCAGCATGCTGTAGATACCCTCCACCAGGATGAGCGCGTTTGCGGCGCGATCGCCGAGGCGTCGCAGCCGCTTTTCCAAGTCGCTCACGTCGTTATGGCGAAACCGGATCACCTCCGCTCCGCCCAGGCGGCAGCCGTCGTAGATGCTTGCATGGCAATCCGCATCGAGGAGGATCACATCGCCGGGTTGGGCGAGGGCGGAGAGCATCCCCAAGTTGGCAACGTAGCCAGTGGAGAAGACGATGGCGCCTCGGCAGCCGAAGAAATCCGCCAGCTCGCGCTCCAATGCCACGTGACCGGCGAACGTCCCGTTTGCCATGCGTGAGCCGGTGGTTCCGGTGCCCTGCTCCTGGAGGGCCTTGCACGCCGCCTGTATGCACCCGGCATCGAAGGTGAGCCCGAGGTAGTTATTCGTACCCACAAGGATGGTGCGGCGACCGTTGATGACCGCTTCGGTAGGCGAAAGAACCTCCTCCATGGTCACATTGATGGACTTCACACCCTTCTCCGCCAAAGCCCGCCGGGCCGCTGCCAGGGGCTGAAGCTTATCGAAAATGCCCATTAGTGTGCTTCTCCCAATAACTGTTCAAGTTGTACCGCAAAGTCCCTGATGGTCCGTATATTGGGCAGAGTATTGATGGGGATCGAGATATCGAAGCGATCCTCGACCTCCACCACAAGCTTCATAACTCGCAGTGAATCGAGCCCGAGATCGGCCACCAGATCCGTCTCCTCTTGAAGAGTTTGTCCAGATTTTGCAAACGTCTTCAAAATAGCTAGAAGCTCTCTCAGAATTTCTTCGTACCCTGTCATAACCCCTTCTCGAGACCGGGACAGAAATGTCCACCTTCTCACGAACGGCGTCCACCCAGCAACGTCCGGCGGAGGCCGTCCTCAAGGGAAACCTCCGGGCTCCAACCCGTCGCTTCCATAAAGGCGGCGCTGTCGCACACCCAGTTGAGATGCCGCAGCTCCCGAACCTTCCCGGGCGTCAGCATGGGTTTATAGCCGATCATCCGCGCCGCGGCCAGATTCAGGGCGGCGAGCACCTCAAGAAAAAAGGCCGGTACCCGGACCGGAATCACACGCCGAGAGCGGAGAGACGTCACGATATCCACGACGTCGCTCCAGGTGTATCCCCCGGGGCGGCCGTCGTCAAGTTCAAAGGTGCGTTGCACTGCCGTACCGCCTGACAGCCACCGGACTACGGCCTCCGCAAGGTCCTCCACGTAGAGCAAGGAGAAGCGGGCGTTCCCGGAGCCCAGCACGGGGGCAATACCTCTCGCCATCCAGCGAAAGAGGGGGAGCAACTCCCTGTCGCCTGGTCCATATACAGCCGGCGGTCGCAGCACCGCCCACGGCATCGTGCCGCCGCCGACAGCCAGAACCTCCTCGCCGCGCCGCTTACTGGCGGCGTAAGCCGAGAGTGTGGGCTCACGGGCAGCAAGCGACGATATCAACAAAAAACGTGGCACCGGGTGCTCGCCTACGGCTGCGTGCACCAGTCGCGCCACGCCCTCAACATTCACACGATCGAAATACGCCTTCGAGGCACCGCGGACAGCACCCGCGCAATGCACCACCGCTTCTGCCTGATATACGAAGCGACGCAGGCTGTCAAGATCCCCAAGATCGCCCACCACCAAGTCGGCAGCAACTCCGGCCAAACGACCCCGGGAAGAGCTCAGACGAACCAATACCCGGATTCGCCATCCTGCCGTCGCCAGGCGCTGCGTCAAAGCACCGCCTATGAACCCCGTCGCCCCCGTTACCGCCACTACTCGGGACATGTTTGTTGTCCGGCACGCGCCAGCCGCAACACGGCGTGGCCATCTGCAACAGACCTCGCCACCCGCACTCGAGGGCAAACCTCAAGATACTCAATCGCGGCGAAAGGATTGGACCCGAGGGTACGTTGCGGCTCAGACGGCCCGGTCACCGGCTGCTGTCCTGAGACACACCGTCTGGGGCTGGACGAGTCGCTCACCGCCCATACGCGTCAAAAAGTCGCGGCGCGCACCGGAGCGGGATAGCTTCCCGGATGAGGTGCGGGGAAGCGTATGGGGCGGCACCAACTCCAAAAAGCAGTCGATGCCCAACTCCTCGCGGATCAGGCAGTGGAGGCGGTCTATGAGGTCGGCGCGCTTGATCACATCGGACTCGCGGCATTGAATTACCAAAACGGCCTTCTCCTCGCCGTCCGCTCCGGGCACGGAGAAGGCCGAGGCATCCCCTGTTTTCACTTCCGGTTGCTGCTCAGCAAGGTACTCCAGATCCTGAGGCCAAATGTTCCGACCGTTGATGATGATGAGATCTTTCGCTCGTCCGGTGATCACCAAACTGTCGCCGATCCGGTATCCCAGGTCTCCTGTATTGAGCCAGCCGCCAGGCAAGAGGGTCTCCTGGGTTACCTCAGGATCATTGAAGTAGCCCGACATGACGCTCGGGCCCTGGACGAAAAGCGTTCCACACTGGCGCTCAGGCAACACTCGGCCGTGCTCGTCGCGTACTTCGACTCCATAACCGGGCAACGGTATCCCGCAGTTCACGTGGGTACTGACCCGGCCAGAAATCTTTCCCGGCACGCACCCCACGGGCACCGCCTCCCGGTATTCGGCGAGATGATCGCCATCGACACAGTCGATTTGCAGCCCCTGGTCGAGGGGTGCGAAAGTCACCGCCAGGGAGCACTCAGCCATACCGTAACAGGCGAGAAAGGCGCGACTCGAGAATCCACTGGGTGCCAGGAGTTTCGCGAAATCTTCAAGGGGGCCGGGGCGGATCGTTTCCGCTCCCACGCCCGCCACACGCCACGCGCTCAGGTCGAACTTGTCCGCCTCCTCCTCCCGCAACCGACGGACGCAAAGCTCGTAGCCAAATGGAGGGCTAAAAGAGATGGTGGCGCGGTTCTTACTCATGAGGTTCAGCCACTGGCGAGGCCGCATGGCGAAGTCCCGCGTCCCCAAATAGTCGACGGAAAGCTGCGAGGCTACCGGTACCAGAACCTTGCCCACCAAGCCCATGTCATGGTAGTAGGGAAGCCAGGACACGATCCGGTCCCCAGGCCGAATCTGAGCCCCGTATCTCCCGATGTCTGCCAGGTTACTCATCACCGCCTTCTCGGTGATCATGACTCCCCGAGGAAACCTGGTGCTCCCCGAGGTGTACTGCAGATAGGCGATCTCGTGCGGCTCAAGAGGCTGGAGCCGCACCGGCGATTCCGGTAATTCAGCGAAGGTTTCCGGGCTCCCAACCATACGAAGGTCGAGACCTCCAGCGGCCTCGGTGAGGAAGGGGAGAAACCCGACCGGTGCCATGGCTGCCTGCGCCTCGCAGATGGTCAGGAGTCGCCGAAGCTGTGCTACATAGGCCTGATGTCCCCCGAGGTGAATGGCCGCAGGGAGGGGAACCGGTACCAGGCCTGCATACTGGCAAGCGAAAAAGAAACGGTGGAAGTCGGGTGTGGTTTCCGCCACCATCGCAACCCGTGCACCCCGCTCCAGCTCGAGGCCGAGCAGTCGCCGCGCCAAGGTTTGCGCTTCCTCTTTAAGCCTCGCGTAAGGCAGGACGGCATACAGCTTGCCGGTGCCGGTGTAGAAGTTGAATCCGGTATCGCCCTGGGCCGCATACTCCAGTGCTTCGGTAAGGGTGGCGAAATCACCGAGACGCAACGGCAGTCTGTTGTCGCTTGGCGTAACCTCCATAACCCCGATAGCCTCCATCTGTCGAACGAAGAGCTCGTTGCGCAGAAACAACCGTGCCTTCTTTACTCTTCGACTCTTTTCACCTTAGCTTAGGCCGACTGGATGTGGCCCCATCCGATCGGCCATTTCGGACCCAGCGGCTTGCCCGCCGCTTACTTCACCAAGCCCCTCAAATCTCACAAGATATACGTCACCCGCAGGCGGCTACTGCCGAGTTCCCCCACTCACAACCACGAAAGTCAACCCGCTTCTACCCTATTTGTTTCTTCTTGTCAAATCTTTCGGAACGCAGTCCTCAGGAATACCCTTCGTGTTTCGCTCAAGGGCCCTGTCCAGCCTTCCTACGTACCGATGGTCCCAGGTCCGCACCTTTGGGTTCTTCGCTCCAGCAGCTCATCGGGAACCCCGCGACTGAACCCCACCGCCCCACGGCTCTCATGCGGCCTCGATAATAACCCATTTGGTGTTAGGCAACAAGCATGCCAATCTTTGGAAAAAATTTACCACCTTCAAACAAACTTCCACCCACCTTCTAAGCCAATGAAATCGAGAAACAAATATGATCATATCGACGAGAATTAGCACCACGTGCCGGTCACCGTGACTGCGGCAGGCTTAGATAAGGGTAAGGGAGTGTTGCGAAAAAGGGACAGAACAGTCCTCGACTATGGCATTTCTGCAACTATCTAGACACGGCGGGGAAAATTGGACAGAGGGAGTTTGACCGAGGGCGTGTGTTGGCGACAAAGGCACTTGGTTGCTCCGGTTCGGAACTGAAGGTCGGACTTCTCGGATTGAGGACGACCCGGATTTGGTCTTTGGCGAGTGCGTCAAATCGGATATAATCGCTCACCTTCACGGTCGGGGCTACGGGCCTGAGAAAACAATCACAGGGATCCGCGGCTCCCATCCCGAAGGAGGTGTGATCATGAAGTCGCCCGGTAGCCATCTGCTCGCGTGCAAGGTATCACCCGAGGCACCGCTCTGTATCAAGGCGGTGGAAGGGCGACAGGTTCTCCGCCAGTTTCTGCGGCTGCCGTGGAGCCTCTACCCCGGAGATCCGGCCTGGGTTCCACCCTTGATTCTGGAGCGCCGTGAACATATCTCCTCCCGCAATCCGTTTTTCGACCATGCCCGGTACCGTGCCTGGCTTGCCTATCGGGATGAAAAACCGGTGGGTCGAATCAGTGCGCAAATCGACCGGCTCCACCTGGAACGCTATCAGGATGCCACAGGGTTCTTCGGGCTGCTGGAGATGGAGGACGATCCGGAGGTCTCACGGGCACTGCTTCACACAGCCGAGACCTGGCTGCGGAGTCAAGGTATGCGTCGCATGCTGGGTCCTTTTAATCTTTCCATCAACCAGGAGTGCGGGTTGCTGGTGGAGGGCTTCGATACCCCTCCCATGGTAATGATGGGCCACGCCCGACCCTACTATGCCGCGAGACTCGAAGAACAGGGATACGGGAAGGCGAAGGACCTCCTCGCCTACCGGATCAGCGCCGACTTCACCCTGTCGCCGGTTATGGAATCGCTTCTGGCACGGGTGGCGAAGCGGGTGCAGGTTCGGTGCCTTCGGCGTGACCGTTTTCCCGAGGAACTTCGGATTCTTCAGGATATCTTCGAGGATGCCTGGTCGAACAATTGGGGCTTCATCCCCTTCACGGAACGGGAATTTCAGCATGTGGGTCAGATGTTACGCCTCCTGGTGCCCGACGACCTTGTGCAGATTGCGGAAGTGGACGGGGAGCCGGCAGCCATGATTGTCGCCTTCCCCAACGTGAACGAGGCCATTCAGGATCTCAATGGACGGCTTTTCCCGTTCGGGTGGCTGAAGCTCCTCTGGCGTCTCAAGGTGCGCCATCCCAGGACGGCCCGAGTTCCCCTCATGGGGGTACGGAAGCAGTACCAGAACAGCATGCTGGGAGCCGCCCTCGCCCTGCTGGTCATCGCTACGCTCCAGAAGTTCGGAGTGAGACGGGGCGTGCGGGAGGTGGAACTCTCCTGGATCCTCGAGGACAACACGGGCACCCGAAACATCATCGAGTCTCTTGGCGGGACCGTGTATAAACGTTACCGTATTTACGGCAAGGACCTGGGATGACCAGACCCTGTTGAACTAGCAGGGCACCCAGTGCTTGTCCGAGCAAGTGCGCGGATCTCCATGGATAGGACCTCCTACACCGCCGTCGTTCTTGCCGCCGACCGGTTCTCCGGCGATCCCCTGGCCAAGGCGGCGGGCGTGTCGAGCAAGTGCCTGGTTCCTGCCGGCGGAAAACCCATGGTCCTCCGGGTGCTCGACGCCCTTGAGGAGGCCCAGGAGGTGGGGGCCGTGATTCTCTGCGGCCCTCAGCGATCCGTTGTGGAGGGGACGGCCGCGCTTGCCGCGCGTATTGCCTCGGGGAGGGTGACCTGGGTAGGGAACCGGGAGAGCCCGAGCTCGAGCGCCTCGCACGTGCTCCGTGCTCTCCCCGACGCGAACCCCGTGCTGGTGACAACCGCCGATCACGCTCTCTTGACCGCACCCATGGTGGACCTTTTCTGTTCCGAGGCTCGTTCGACCGGTGCTGACATCGTCGTGGGACTGGCGGCCCAGCGCGAGGTACAGGCCGCCTTCCCCGAGACCAGGAGGACAGTGATCCAGATGCGAGAAGGGGGCTACTGTACCTGCAACCTCTTCGCCTTTCTCACGCCGCGATCCCGGTCGGTGGCGGACTTCTGGCGGAGCGTAGAGCGGGAACGCAAAAAACCGCTAAGGGTGATTGGGGCCTTCGGATGGTGGTCAGTCATTCTCTACCTCCTCCGACTGCTCTCTCTGAAACAGGGATTGGAGCGGATCTCCCGTCGCCTCGGGCTGAGGGCGGCCGCTGTTCTCATGCCCTTTCCGGAGGCGGCGGTGGATGTGGATACCGTCCGCGACTGGAAGCTGGTAGAGG
>JAGFXI010000035.1 GCA_017861095.1 Deltaproteobacteria bacterium
AAGGCGATAATCGCTGAATCCTATGAACGCATTCACCGCAGTAACCTGGTAGGGATGGGTGTGCTGCCCCTCCTCTTTCAGGAAAGCCAGAGTTGGAGAAACCTCGGATTGGACGGCTCCGAGACGTTTTCCATCATCGGTATCGAGAGCATGAAACCCAGAAAGGTGCTCCAGGTAAGAGCGGCAAAGAAGGACGGCAATGAGGTTGCCTTTCAAGTAATCGCGAGGCTGGATACGGAAATCGAGGTGGAATATTTCGCCCATGGCGGCATTCTGCCGTGCGCCCTGCGAAAGATACTGGGAGAAGGAGAGCATTAAAGCGAGAGGAGAGAAACCGTGGCAAGAGCACTTATCGTCTTCGCGAGCAGGATCGGGACCACCCAGAAAATTGCCGAGCTCATTGCCGAGGGTGTTCGCTCAGCGGGGGCCGAGGCGACCGTCATCCCTGCCGCAACCATCAAGCGTGAGGCGGAGCTCGAGGGCTACGACGCCTATGTCTTCGGATCTGCCACGTATCATGGCGACATGATGCAGCCCATGAAGACGTTCCTCTTCCTTGCGGAAAAGGCCCATCTGGAAGGTAAGGTGGGTGGCGCCTTCGGGGCATATGGGTGGAGTGGTGAAGCTTCAGTCCGCGTTTTCGAGACCATGAAGAATGTCTTTAACATGAAGATGGTCAGCCAACCACTGCGCCTGAAATCCGCTACCGTGGGAGGCGGCGCCGAGGTGGCCCGTCAGTATGGCCGTCAAATCGGCGAGAAATTGACCCAGTAACCCGGTAACCAACCACCGGCAGAGCTGATGGTTCAAGCGCTATTGCTACGCCTGGTGGCACGGGGTCTGCGACTTCAAGCCGCGCTTCAGCCACACGGTGGAGGCCGCAGTTTCCCTGCGCCGTCCAGCACCACAGCGAGGTCCCGGGAAGATTTCAGAAATAAGGGACAAAAAACAAAAAGGGAAGGACGCTCGCTCAGTCCTTCCCTCTGTGCCGATTCCATTGCTCCCCAATGTAGTTCAGAGAAAGGGGTTATGTCCCTAAAAGGGGGTTTATCCCTTTATCCGTCCCTATCGGGTTGCTTACTTGGCTTCCTTTACAGCGGTGACCGTCAGGACCTTCTTGCCATCCTTCTCGGCAACGATGCCGGTGGCAACAACCTTCTTGCCAACCATCTTAGACATATCCATGCCGGCACACATGTACTCGCCATCAGCAGCCTTGAGCATCATGCCCATCTTGCCCTTCTCCACCGTGCCGGTGATGTCCTTAGCAGCAGGAGCCGGAGCAGGAGCCGGGGCAGCAGCAGGGGCAGGGGCAGCCGCGGGGGCAGCCGGCTTGGCCGGAGCAGCCGCGGGGGCTGCGGGCTTCGCCTGGGCCATCGCCATTCCAGCCAGGGCAACAAATGCAAACACTGCGCAAACTACGATGCTGATAATCTTCTTCATGTTCTCCTCCCTCTCGCGAGTTCGTTAGTCAGCAAACACCGTTCTGTTAGCCTTACAACCCCAATCCCTTCTTTCGCGCGGTGGAGAGAACGCGCCGGGCCTTAGCGATGTTGCTGTCACACTGCAGCTTTGGTTTCGCCCGCCCGGTTTTCCCCCCTCGCACAAAAGACCAACCTTTGTGTGACCTCTAACGGTCAGGGAGCTCGGCGACCGTAGAAGTGAGCAATAGCCATGCCATATTCGCAAAGATATCGATTTCTTTATGTTTCCTTCACTTTAAGAAAAATTGATCGGAATTTGTGCTTCCGATTTAATTTCAGGCATCTTTCTTACCTCTGAGCATTTGTCGCTCATACCACACGGAACCATTATGGAAATCAAAAAATACGAACTTCAAGGACCGATCTACGCCTCACAGGAACTCTCTGTTCCTATTTTTGCCTTTCCACAGCGCCTCTGCTCCACCTCAACCCGGCACCTCGTGTACTTCTGAATAAGAGACCGGTCTTTCCGCAACTTACCCAACGAGCCGAGGGGAAGAGATTGGCGCTTCCGGGGTGTTTTTTCAAGAGAAAATTGAAAAGGCGAGCTCGCTGTCCTAATATTAATGATGCAAGGGGCGACACGAGGTGTCGCTCGAAGCGCTTAGACACCACACGGTTGGCAGGTCTAACGCCCTCATCGGGTAAGCCCCGGCAGGGGACGTGGAAGAGAATGCCATGGCAGATGAAAGGGAATGCCTTCAGCAAGAAGGTCCATCGGGCTGTGCTTCTACCGGCGTGACCCTCAAGCAGATGGAGTCGTGTTGAGCTCCCACGAGCTCCCCGGGCGGGGAGCACGTCGATGAGGGCGCCTCGTGGTTCTTGGGCTGGAGGGAGATAGGTTCGGGCAGAGTGGCCCGTGTCGCCACCGACATCACCCTGCCCGACCGGCTGGGAGGCTGGGGCGTCAGGTGGGGTATCAACCGGATGCACTACACGGTCGCGGCCGGATTGTACGCCGTCGGCCAACCAGGATCTCAGTCACCGGTCCTGGTCTCTGCCAACTACAAGCTCACCTTCGATCAGCTTCGTCGCGAACTTGCGGGGAGAGACGTGTGGCTCCTGCTCCTCGAGACCTTTGGCATCAACGTCTGGTGTGCAGCCGGCAAGGGAACCTTCGGTACGCTCGAACTGATCAATCGCATCAATCGCACCGGCCTGCCCACGCTCGTCGCCCACCGCACCCTGATCGTTCCGCAACTCGGCGCCCCCGGGATCGCCGCGCACGAAGTCAAGAAGGCGACGGGCTTCAAGGTTCACTATGGTCCGATCCGGGCTGAGGATCTCCCGGAGTTCCTGGACCGGGGCATGGAGGTAACACCGGCGATGAGACGCGCTCGCTTCAACCTCAGGGATCGCCTGGTGCTCATCCCGGTGGAGGTGGTGCAAGCCTGGAAGCCGACCCTCATCATCTGCCTGCTTATTGTTGTTGTATGCGCCTTTGCAGTCAGGGACTTCCGGTTCTTTTCACTCCTTCCGGTGGGTCTCCCGCCCACGGTCCTTTACTTGGTGGCGCTCCTCGCGGGTTCCGTAGTGACCCCTATTCTCCTTCCCTGGATTCCCGGACGAGCATTCTCTCTGAAAGGGGCGCAGGTTGGTCTGCTCTCGGCGATTCTCGCCGCTCTCGTGATGGGCTCCACGTGGAAGGTGGCCGACCTTGTCGCCCTCTTGTTCGTGGTCCCCGCAATCACCGCGTACTTTGCCCTCAACTTCACGGGCTGCACGACGTTTACCTCGCTCTCGGGAGTGGAAAAAGAGATGCGAATCGCGCTCCCCGTGATTATCTTGGCATTCGTCGTCGGCGTTGTCGTCTGGACGGTCGGGCTGTTGACTTGAGGACATCATGTCACCGCGATATTTGAAAGATGTTGTCACCCTTCAACTGGACGAAGAAAGGTGCAGCGGCTGCGGCATGTGCACCCAGGTGTGCGTCCACGGGGTCTTTGCCGTAAGTAAGAGCATCGCGCACCTTGTCGACAGGGATGCCTGCATGGAGTGTGGCGCTTGCGCCAGGAACTGCCCGGTGGAGGCGGTCTCGGTGCGATCTGGCGTAGGCTGTGCCTATGCGGTATGGAAAAGCTGGTTTCGACGAAAGAAGGAAGGCGGTGAGGTGGGGTCCGCCTGCTCTTGAGGAAGACGAGGTGAAGGGCCATGGAACGAAAGATTTTATCTGTGCCGACGATCACCTGCGGCCACTGTGTTATGACGATTAAGCGCGAGCTTGGGGAAGTAAGAGGCGTTTCACGCGTCGAGGGTGATCCCGCGACCAAGAAGATAACGGTTGAGTGGGAGGCTCCCGCCACCCTGGATGCGATCAAGTCCACCCTTCGGGAGATCAACTACCCGGCTGCCGAATAATGGAACACGAGTCATGGCGGAGGAGAGAATCGCACTTCCCATCACGGGGATGAGCTGTGCCAACTGCGCGCTCACCGTCGAGCGCAACCTGAAAAAAGTTCAAGGCGTGACGGAGGCGACCGTCAACTTTGCCACGGAGCAGGCCTCCGTCTCCTTCAAGACGGGCGAGGCGAGCGTGAGCGACCTGGTGGAGCAGGTCCGGGCCGCCGGTTACGGCGTCGCCACGGCCAGGGCAGAGTTCAGCCTCACCGGAATGACTTGCGCCAACTGTGCCATGACGATTGAGCGGACCCTCAAGAAGAAGGTACCCGGGGTCGTAACGGCATCGGTTAACTTTGCCAGCGACAAGGCGTCGGTCCAGTACGTTCCCGCAGTGACTACTGTCGAGGCGATGATTGCCGCCATCCAGCGGGCGGGGTACAACGCTTTCCCCACGGGAGAGACCGAAGAGGAGGAAGATGCCGAGCAGACGGCCCGCCGAGCGGAGATCGCCGGCCAGACTCGCAAGTTCCTTGTCGGTCTCGCCTGCACCCTGCCTCTTTTCCTGCTTAGCATGGGAAGGGACCTTGGCCTTGTCGGGAGCTGGAGCCACGCCGCTTGGGTCAACTGGCTCTTCCTGACGCTGGCAACGCCGGTCCAGTTCTATACCGGTTGGGACTACTACACCGGGGGCTGGAAAAGTGTGCGCCTTCGCACCGCCAACATGGACGTGCTGGTCGCCATGGGTTCCTCCGTAGCCTATCTCTACTCGCTGGCAGTGCTTCTTCTCCCGTCGCTGGGTCACCACGTCTACTTCGAGACCTCGGCGGTGATCATCACCCTCATCAAGCTGGGCAAGATGCTTGAGTCCAGGGCTAAGGGTCGGACCGGCCAGGCCATCCGAAAGCTCATGGGCCTGCAGCCCAAGACGGCAACCGTGGTGCGGTCAGGGAAGGAAGAGGAAATTCCTCTGCGCCAAGTGGCCGTGGGCGACCTTGTCGTTGTTCGTCCCGGAGAGCGGATCCCGGTGGACGGCGAGATCGTCGAGGGAAGTTCGACCGTCGACGAATCGATGCTGACCGGTGAGCCGTTGCCGGTGGACAAGGGGGTGGGCGCACAGGTCGCCGCGGGGACCATCACCGGCGAGGGGCGCCTCAAGTTTCGTGCTACCAGGGTGGGAAGGGACACCGCCTTGGCGCAGATCATCCGTTTGGTCCAGGAGGCCCAGGGGAGCAAGGCGCCTATCCAGGCCCTCGCCGATCGTGTCGCCTCGGTGTTCGTCCCGGCGGTCATGGGCGTGGCCCTACTCACCTTCATCCTCTGGTGGAGCGTCGGCGGTGATTTCGTTCCGGCTATGATCCGCCTGGTGGCGGTGCTCATCATCGCTTGCCCTTGCGCCCTCGGGTTGGCCACCCCCACGGCCATCATGGCCGGGACCGGTAAGGGCGCGGAGAAGGGGATCCTCTTCAAGAACAGCCAGGCCCTCGAACAGGCGACCAGGCTCGATATCATCGTCTTCGACAAGACCGGAACCCTGACCGTAGGAAAACCCGCCGTCACCGACATCATCCCCTTGTCACGCTCCGGCCCCACGCTCGACGAGGGCGAGTTGCTAAAGGTCGCCGCTTCCGTGGAGCGGGGCTCGGAACATCCTCTGGGGCGGGCCATCACGCGGGAGGCGGAGCGACGGGGCCTCGAGCTTGCGGAGCCTGTGGCCTTTCGGGCTTCGGGAGGGCACGGTGTCCAGGCCCGGGTGAACGGCCGGACGGCCCACGTGGGGAAACCCTCCTGGGTCGCGGATTTGGGCTACCGCCTCGACGGCCGTACTGCTGACATTCAGGCCCTCCAGGACGGAGGGAAAACCGTGATGGTGGTTGGGGTGGAACAGGATGTCGCCGGCCTCATCGCCGTTGCCGACTCCTTGAAGCCCGAGGCCCGGGAAGCCGTAGCGGACCTGCGGCAGCAGCATCTCAAGGTGATTATGCTGACCGGCGATACGATCCAGACCGCGCGTGCCATCGCCGCCCAGATCCAGGTGGACGAGGTTCTCGCCGAGGTGCGTCCCGAGGAAAAGTCGCAAAGGGTGAAAGAATTACAGCAAGAGGGCCATCTTGTAGCCATGGTCGGGGACGGGATCAACGACGCCCCGGCCCTGGCCCAGGCCGATGTCGGCATGGCCATCGGCACAGGGACCGATGTGGCCATCGAGGCGGCGGACGTCATCCTCGCAAGCGGCAATCTCCTCGGGGTCTCCCGGGCGGTGCAACTGAGCCGTGCCACCATGAGAACTGTGAGACAGAACCTCTTTTTGGCCTTCTTCTACAACATCATCCTCATCCCCGTTGCTGCGGGAGCGCTCTACCCCATCGACTCCCTTCCCCTCTTTCTGAGGCAGCTTCACCCCATCCTGGCCGCGCTGGCGATGGCCTCCAGCAGCATCACCGTGGTCTCCAACAGCCTCCGCCTCTACCGGGCCAAGATCAGCTAAGAATGGCCGGCTTCCGGGATCTCAGAAGCGCATTCTTTGGGTCCTTATCGGGTTGACCACGTCCAACGGGGAAGTGTATCATCAGCGAATATTTTCGCACCTGACACTCAAGGGATACACTGCCGTGAAGATCATTCTCTTCTACTCCCCCTCGTTCTGGTTCAAGACCTATGAGAAGGTATTGGAGCAAGCGCCCGATCGGGACACGGAGGCTGAGTGCCGCCAGGCGGTGGTCGTCTTCTACCAGGTGGAGGAGGGTGATCGGGAGCGCCGGAGCAAGGTGCTCACCAAGTTGACCAAGAACATCAAATGGCTGGCAGGGAAGTTTGACTCCCGCACCGTGGTCCTTCATTCCTTCAATCACCTCTCCGCGAGCAAGGCGCCAGCGGAGTTCGCCGAGCCCCTCATCGAGGAAGCCGGAAAACGCTTGGAAGAGAGTGGTTACTCGGTCACCGTGACCCCTTTCGGGTATCTCAACGAATGGAAACTCCACGTGGCGGGTGAGTCTCTGGCCAAGGTGTTCAAGGAGCTGTGAAATGGCGAGGCCGTGACGGAGCCTGGAGGGAACTGGGTTTGGCGGCGGCTGTTCTCGGTGCCGCGGTGTTTCGACGGAGGCGGAAACGACCGCCATGGTGCTAGGAAAATCGGCGAGGTGCGGCATCCTGTTCCTAGGGGTATCTCTGGTGGGACTGCTGACGATTGGTTGCAACTGGTTTATCGAGCGCCAGGTTTTCTTCCCCGAAAAGGCCATGACTCACACTCCGGCGACTGTGCGCCTTCCTTACGAAGACATACGGTTCACGACGAGTGATGGGGAGCGTCTCCACGGCTGGCTGGTACTCGCCCACCCGGTCAGGTATCTCCTCGTTCACTGCCACGGGAATGCCGGAAACATCTCACACCGGGTTGACATTCTCACAGGGTTCCACGACGCGGGGGTGAGCGTCTTCATGTTCGACTACCGTGGCTACGGCGAGAGCACCGGCGGGATCAGCGAAAAGGGCTTTTACCTTGACGCCGAGGCGGCGGGTCGCATGGCGCGGGAGCAGGCGGACCGCTACGGGGCCAAACTCATCGTCTCCGGCCACTCCCTCGGGGGGATTGCCGCAGTCCACATCGGCGCAACAGAGAGGTGCGACGGTGTGGTCCTGGAGTCGACCTTTACCAACATGGGTGCCATGGCGAGGGCCCATTATCTCCTGCCCGCACTGGAACGGTGGCTCAAGGATCGTCTGAACGCAGCGGGCGAGATCGGCCGACTCCGAGCGCCGGTGCTCTTCTTTCACGGCGATCGGGATGAGATTGTTCCCATAGAGCTTGGACGCCAGCTCTATGCGCTGGCCCCCGAGCCCAAGGAGTTTGTTGTCCTTCCTGGTGCGAGTCACAACGACACCTACTGGGCGGGAGGCAACCTGTACTTTGTGAAGCTGGGGGAATTTCTTTCACGGCTTTGAGCCTAAGATCTGCCCACGGGGCGAACGCTTAGAGTGAATCACGCTTCTCACGCGTAGAGTTCACCATGTCGTATAGGCCCAAGATCCTCATCGTTGATGACAACCCCTCTCTGTGCAAGAGCCTGGAAGTGTTCCTGGGCGTCCTCGACGCCGAAATACTCACTGCTCTCAGCGGCAGGGAGGCAAAGATCTTGCTGGCCGAGAATGACTTCGATCTCGTTCTCCTGGACCTGATTCTCCCGGACAGGAGCTTTTCGCAGATCCTGGAATGGATCGGCAGCAGAAGCGTCGACACCCTCGTCATTCTCATGAGCGGGCACATTCTTAGAGACGTAGCCGCGCAGCTGCTCAAGAAGAAAGTCTACGGCTTCCTGCAGAAACCCTTCGAGCTGGACGAACTGCTGTCGACAGTCCAAGGCGCGCTCAGTCGAAGAGTGCACTACCGGCGAAGGGCAAGCGAAGAGCGCGAGGGCTTCCGGACTCGGCCTTCGGGTAGAGATAGGCGCCGTCTCTGGAAAGACCGAAGACTGATCAAGGATACTTGCTATCCCGGTCCCGAAAGGCGAAGCGGCAAGGACCGCCGAGGGGGTAGAGAACCTGTTCATCCCTGGGACACTGGTCCTCTTCAGGAAAAGCGCCAGCATCGGAGGGTAAACGTGAAGTGGCCCCTGACCATAAAAGGGCCGTGGGGAACGATGCGGGGGGAAATAAGAAATGTTAGCGCCGGCGGCGCCTTCCTTTGTGCCACCACCTTTCTCAAGTTGCATGAGATGATCTCTTTCAAACTTGGCGATATCGCCGCAGCCGAACATGCTCCATCGGTATTGGCTCGAGTCGTGCGCTCGAACATCTATTGCCTTGACGACATCACCCATGCTTACGGTATTGCCGTTGAGTTTGTTGACATCTCTGATGACGATAGGAGAACCCTTACCGATTATACCTCGCAGCATTCGACGGGAAGCGAGACAATCTATGGCAAATTCCTGCCCGAACAATCAAGCAGAGGAGGAAAAACGATGGTGGAGGAAAAGAAATCTTTAGAGCTGGCGATCAATCCGGGACTTTATCCAGCGGTAAAGATCGTTCTGAACGAGCCGGTGTCAGAACAGGAAGTTTTTGAGGCCACTGCTCCTCTTCATAAGGAGGTATGGCTCCATCTGGCGAAAGAGTGCAAGGAGCGGGCTGCTGCAATGGACGTTTTCGCTTCGCAGAGATTAGTGTCTTCCTTGAATTCACTTGCCGATATGATCTTTGACCAAGTCAACGCCGAAGAAAAAAGAGAACGGAACCGGGAGGCTTACGAGTCCTTTGCGGATTTCGTCGCTGCGATTAACGGAAGAACCGATCTCGACAAGATCCGCAGGGCTCAACTGATCCACGACAAGGCGTCAGAACTGCAGCTGAACTAACACTTCGTCGCTTCGACGGTGCGGTTGAAAAATGTGGGGGTGGCATAGGTTTGTCCTCACAACCCCCCTTCCCTAGCAGGCTGTGGAAACACGCTATGAGTACGACTTTTTTCGCGCCCGGCGCGTGCTGGAGGGTTGCTGCAAAACTCTTTTTATCGCCCCGGAGAGCTTCACGCAAGCCGCGGGCAGGTAGCTTATGACGCCATCTATCCGGACGATTTCCGTGATCGGTCATGGGGCCATGGGGTCGGCCTATGCGAGTATCTTCTACAGCATGGACGGGAACTGCGTCTCCTTCGTCGCCGGCGGTGAACGCTTCAACCGACTCCGCCGAGACGGAGTGAACGTCAATGGGAAGCATTACCCCATCCCTGTTCTCCGGCCCGAAGATCGCTCGCCGCCTGCTGACCTGGTGATCGTTGCGGTAAAACACCACCATCTCGAAGCGGCCATCCGGGACATGGAAAATAGAGTGGGAGGCAAAACCACTATCCTCTCGGTCATGAACGGTATCGAGAGCGAGGAGCGGATCGGCGCTTTGTACGGGATTGATGCGGTTCTCTATGCCGTAGCGGTCGGTATCGACGCGGTGAGGGTGGGAAACCGCGTGAGTTACGCCAACCGGGGCAAGATTCTCTTCGGTGAGGCGAAGAACCTTTTTCTCACGGAGCGGGTCAAGCGGGTCCAAGCCCTCTTTGACCGGGCCGGAATCGCCCACGAGACTCCCTCCGACATGGTTCGTACCCTCTGGTGGAAATTCATGATCAACGTGGGTATCAACCAGGCGTCAGCAGCGCTGCGGGCGCCCTATTCCGTGTTCCAAACCTCCCAGGAAGCGAGAGAACTAATGATCTCCGCCATGCGCGAGGTCATGGTTCTCGCCGACAAGGCAAACGTCCACCTCTCCGAAACGGATCTCGCCCAGTGGTACACGATTCTCGCGAACCTGAACCCCCTAGGAAAGACTTCCATGCTTCAGGATGTCGAGGCCGGTAGGAAGACCGAAGTGGAGATGTTCGCCGGGAAGGTGATCGAACTGGGCAGGCGCTACAACGTTCCCACTCCTGTGAATGAGAGGCTGCATGTCCTGATCAAGGAGATTGAGGGATCTTACGAAAGAGCACGTGGGGGCACATAGGTTCAGGGCTCCCCGCCGACAACTCCCTGTTCGAAGCACTATGTCGCTTCATCCTGCCGGAAAGGGCACCCCGCTTCATCTGTCCAACCCGCTAAAATCCTTGACACAGACCTTCCGTGGGTGTAGTTTGTTTCTAGTAATGCACTCTTCTCAAGCTGTTGCGCTGATTGAACTCGTGTGCGACTTCTCCCTAGCGGGCTTCGACGTTTTGTTCCATAGCAGCTGCTTCTCACAACCCACCGAGATTGAGCCGGCAAGGTGAGAGTGCTCAACACTCTGAGTCTCGACTGTGAGGACGACGGATTCAGTCCAACTTTTTTGCTTGGTGCTCCCACCAACGTCGACAGAGGAGGCTCACGATGGAAGCGAGGAAGGTCGCCAAGGAAAAACCGCGTAAGAATGAGTCTCAGCCACAGGCCGCTCTCAATCAACCCTCCGACGAACTCGTGGATGCCTTGAGCCCCGTCATCGAGAATTTGAGAAGAATGTTGGGGGCGGCGCGGCATGCTTTCAATCGCAACAACCTTGAGGACGTTCAGGAGCTAACCAGACTACGGGGGGTGACCTCTCAAGAGATCAAAGCGACCTTGGAGCAGGTAGAGAGCGCAACGGCGAAACGACCCGAGGCCGAGCGTATCCGCTTGGTCCGGATCCACGAGATCCTCAACCACATGCAACTTATCTGCGAAAACATCGCCGCGTTGGGCGAACCGATTCGGAAGAAAATTCTTGATAAGCTCCTCTTTACTGATAAAGCGTTCTTTGATGTCAATTATGTTTTTACTCACCAGACCGGCCTGATGCGATCTCTCCTGGATTTCCTCAAGACTGACAATCAA
>JAGFXI010000036.1 GCA_017861095.1 Deltaproteobacteria bacterium
GCCTTGTTGCAGCATCATCGGACGTTTGACGAAAAACCACACTTTTCGTTACACGGGTACCTTTTTGCCTTGACAAGGGGAGGCCTTATAGGTGTTTACATATCATCCGACCACAGGCGGTCGATGCGTGCAGGATGGCACAGCATGTGGTACCCTGTCAAACTTTCTGGAGCTTGGGCAGAGGACCCCGGCACGCGGGGCAGACCCTTACGCTCGGCTTGACCAGTAGGCTGACTTTACAGGTGGGGCACTTCACTCTTGCGAGCTTGATTCTCTTCTCGTCAGCCATCGCCGTGAATCTCTCGGGAGATCTGATCGGGCATTCGGCCAGAAGGTGCGTCACCTCCCGAGGCGAGCTTCCCTGAGCCGATGAGGCGCTGGCTCCCCCAGACGGCAGGCGACTGGGCTGCACCATCTGGACAGAGCGGTCTGCTCAGCGGCAGCCAGTATGTGCTGAACAGAAGAATATTCAGTCTCTTTTCCTCCTTTTTCTGAGCAGATCGCGGACAGCGCTGACCATTGCAAAGAAAAGGGCTAAACAAGAGGGATTGACAGGCTCCCTGAAAGCGCGGGTGGAAATCACAGGGCGACAAGGGCGCCAAAAAAAGAGGACCCCCATCGGGTTGGACCGCTGGGGGCTATGCAGAGAGGGGAAGACAGGTACATCGAATATCTGGTAGCAGAGTAGAGGATCACAGGGGTAAGCGTAAGTGGGAGAAGGACCCATTTTGGGCGGGAGAGTTTTCTATTTCCATGGGGTAAAACCCGGCTCCGGGTAGAGAAGGTCCCCATCATGAGGAGGGTGAGAAGGTGAAGGAAGATCGCGGCCATCGATGCCGGGATATGACATGGCGCGTTTGCCCGCACATTTACCGGGGAGACTATCTCTCGGCGCGGTATAAGGATCTCGGTGCAGTCACATTTGTTTATGGAGCGGTGCTCTGCGACGATTGTCGCCGACTCTGGGAGGCGGACAGGACGCTTGATGTCCTTGACCGTTGTCAGCCCCTGTGTGACAGCTGCCTGATTGCCTTTGTCATCAATGAGCTTTGCCTGATCAACGGGCAGGTTCTGGCCGCGAGGAGGGAATCCTTTCAGGAGGCATCCGAGGAGTAGCAGGCTGGGATATAGAGCTGATCCCACTTGGTGGCTGGGCGAATCACCGTCCCCCCTCGTCGGTGATCAGTGTTTCCTTCACCAGCAGGCTTGCAAGCAAGGTGGCCACCCCGCACGCGAAGAGAGTCAGGAAGGCGTGCCGATATCCCGCGACCGTGAATACTCCCGCCGCGTGACCTTGCCGCTCCAAGAGATAGCCGAGGAAAGGTTGGAAGATCCCGCCTCCCGCGAAAGGAAACAGGTTGACGAGTCCGGTGGAGGTCCCGGCCATCTGGACAGGGAAGAGCTCCTTGATCGCGGTAAAGGCGATCACGACGATCGCCCCAGCGAACGTACCGACACCGAGGCAGATCAGGGAAAGCGTCAGAACGGAGAGAGCATCTGTTCGGAAGGCGAGGAGGGCGGTGATTCCGGAGACAATGGCGCTGGCAAGGACGAGCACAGGCTTTCGCGCCCGGAAGATCCGGTCGGAGAAGAAGCTCACCAGAGGGCTTCCCACGATGAGGCCGACGGCGACCATAGAGAGGATATGGCCTGATTCGGCTTTAGTGAGCCCATAGACGTGCATGAGATACGGCCCGCCCCAGAGGCCGCTGAAGGAGTAGAGGACGGCACAGTCGAAGAAAAACCAGACCGCGAGAGGCCAAAACCAGGGGCAGGTGAGGACCGTCTTCATGCCTTCGACAAGGCCGATTTCGGCGGAACCGGTTTCTCGATGTTCGGCCGGGGAAGGCCAACCCAGGTCGGCAGGCCGGTCCCTCACGAGAATCCAGATGAGTACAGACATCACGAGGGTGAAAAGGCCGACGGCGACGAAGGAGAGACGCCAGCCGATCCAGGAGCTCAGGAGCGCCAGGGGTGTTGAGGCGCTGAGGGAACCGACACCCCCCATGGCCATCAGGATGCCGGTCATGGTGGCAAATTCCGTGGCTCGAAACCACTCGGCCAGCACCTTCAATGTGGGCACGAAGAACATGGAGACGCCGAGTCCGACGAGAGTCCGGCCGAAGATGGCCCAGGAAATGGAAGGCGCGAGGCCTAGGAGGAGTGACCCCACGGCGGCCACTCCAAAAAAGAGGGTGATGGTCCGCCGCGGGCCCCAGGAGTCGGCGAGAAGCCCGGCAGGAAGTTGCATGACGGCATACGGATAGAAGTAGGCCGAGCTGAGAAGGCCGAGGAGTGTGCCTCCGGCCTGGAGATCGTGCATCATGTCCACGGCCACCACGGCAGGACAGAGACGGTGGAAGTACACGAGGATGTAGCCAAAGGCGAGTACCCAGAGAATGAGCCAGCGATATCGGAGGGCTTTACCTAACGGATCAGGAGCCATGTGGTCCACAGTTCTTCCGGGCGTATACTACCACGAGGCTCCGAAAGTGCAAGGCCTCTTAGTGTGTGGGCAGCCGCGCTCGCATCGCACGAGGCAGGGTCATCTGCTCCACAAAGGCGCATAGTCGCACCATTAATAGTGTAGGGTGAGGCCCTGCGTTGTAGCGGGGTGGCGTACAAAGTCCGGGAGGCCTGCCCTACAGCGAGGAGAACGTAGTGGCTCCGGATGCGCTTTGTTTCGCAGATGACCCTGCCTCTGGCGCCGGCGGTGCCAGCCAGCCTTCGGCGGCCGCAGATAACCGGTGAGACCGGCCAAGGGAATCCGGCCGGTCTCGTCGCTCACAGAGCGGGCTAGGGAGCCGTAATGATGGTAGGAGCCTTGACCATGGCTAGAAGCTGGCCCCTGGCGTTCTGGTACAGGCCAAAGTAGATTCGCGCCACCGCCAACGCCATCTTGTAACCGAGCCCTGGATCCTTCTGAAAAATCCCAAGGAGCTTATCGGCATCGACGGCATAGAGCTCGGCATCCTCGAGACAGAGGCCGGTAAGGGTATACTCCCTCGGTTCCATGAGAGAGGCCGCGCCAAGGAGTTCTCCGGCTACCCTCGACACGAACGAGATGCCCACATGCTCTTCCACCCTCCTGAGGCTGACCGTACCCTTCTTGACGAAATAGAGGTGCTTGGCCGCGGTACCTTGTCGATACACGACTTGGCCTCTCTTGCACTTCTTCACCTTCGTGATCTTGGCCAAACGTCCCACCTGTTCGTTGGTCAGGTCCTTGAACAGATCAAGCTTTTTCAGATCGGCGACGGGTACCATGTCATCATCCTCCCTTCCTCTCCTCCCCTTCCAACGTCGGGAGGGCCGTTCATATGGATATCACGCCTGACCTCAGACCGAACTCCCTCCTCGGCCGCCAGACAACCTCATCCTCCCAGCCATCACCAGCGCACACCGCTCCCCTTCCATTCAGACGAGCGTACCGAGGGGGCCCTCTGCCCCCGTTTGGTTCGGCGCAAGATCACTCTGAGGAACCAATCTCGCCGCGCCTTGATCAGTTGCGCCAGGAGAGGAGGGGTCAGGGTTCGAGTAGAAGGAGAGTTCCGGCACCAGCAGGATGAGTCCGTGAGAATCGCGCTCTTCTTGATTGAGAACGGCAACTATCGCTCGAGTGGTGAGGATGGACAACCGCGGCAGAAGGTCCAGTTCCGAACGAATGTTTGTCGCAGACTCTGCTTTCCGACCGACCCGTTGCTTCGCCTTGAGGCGGCAACCGCGAACGCGAACGATTCTATTAATATTACAATAGGCTTTTTTAAGAGATCATGTCAACATGAAAGATCGAATACGAGGGGAGGCTTGATCCGTATTCATAACACCGTGACCACCCTTGACTTCATCTTCCCGAGCATCCCATAATTCTGGGCGCATCTTGTCTGTCCGTACCGACTTGTCCCGTCGTGCCGCAGGACCAAAACGACACAACTGAACAGGAGAGAGCTACGTTGAGATCCGAGGAATACGACTTGGGGCCCGGAGGAGACGGTCGCTGGCTCGCCCTGTTCTGCAGTGCCCGGGTAGCCTTCAGCTTCATCTTCACCAGTTACTCGGCCGCCTTGCCGCTTCTCAGGAGCGACTGGTCGATGAGCGCAGCCCAGGCCGGCCTGGTCCAGTCCGCCTGGCATCTTGGTTACCTCGTATCACTGTTCACGGTGGGATTCCTGGGTGACCGGTTCGGGGCAAAGCGAACCTATCTATGGAGCGCCGTCGCCGCCAGCGTCAGCGCTCTTGTCTTTGCGGCCGGTGCCTCGAGGTTTGCTTCTGGGATAGTCCTCTATGGGCTCGCCGGGCTCTGCTCCGGCGGATCCTACACGCCGGGTCTCACCCTGATCGCCGAGCGCTTTTCGCCTGCGACCCGAGGCCGAGCAATGGGCGTCTATCTCGCTGCCGGATCTCTCGGCTACGCGGCGTCGGTAGTTGTCTCGAGTCGGCTCTTTCCCCTCGGGGGTTGGCGGCTAGCCTTTCTCGTTACCTGCAGCCTGCCCGCCGTGGGCTTGGCCATTTCTCTCTGGGCCCTCCGCGGCACGCAAAACATCGTCCACGCTCCGCCCGACGGCCGGGAGCTGTGGCGCGCGATTCCAGCCGTCTTGAGCAACAAGCCCGCCCTCTTGTCCATGCTCGCCTATACGTTCCATTGCTGGGAGCTTCTTGGCATGTGGGCCTGGCTGCCGGCGTACCTGGCCACGGCGGCCCAGGCGAGCGCGAGGGGGATTGACTCCCAAGGCGCGGCGGTCGGGTTCGGCGTACTCCTTTCGGGTCTCACCTACCTCACGAGCATGCTCGGCAGTCTCGTCGGAGGCACCCTCTCGGACCGTTGGGGCCGGACCTTGACCATGCTCCTTTTCTCCTGCATCAGCCTCGTCTTCTCCTTCTCCTTCGGGTGGATGTTCGGCTGGCCGCTCATTCTCCTATTCATAGTAGCCGCCTGCTATAACTTCGCGTCGATCGCCGACTCTTCCATCTACTCGACGGCGCTCACTGAGCTGGTCGAGGCCCGTTCGATCGGTGCCGCCTATGCCGTGCGCTCGGTCATGGGGTTCAGTGCGGGTGTCATCAGTCCGTGGTGTTTCGGATTGGTAATCGACATGGTCCGTGAGATCCCCGAGGCGCCGGAGAGACTTGTCTGGGCGCTGGCTTGGACCACCCTTGGGCTGGGGGCCCTTCCGAGCCCTCTTATGAGCTGGCGGCTGCGGCGGAGGCCGGAGGCGACGCACATGGCCCGAGGCCGCCGATAGATGGTTCGTGCATAATGCGGGCTAAGGACACACGCGGTTGGATACTGTCTGTACTTGACAGCATCTTTCAGAATCGCCGAGAATCTGCTCATCAACCACGGGGGGTGCGAGCTCTCTCACCCGACTCACCTCAACCGTTACGGTATAAAGGAGGACTCGCGATGTTCAATGCCGAAAAACTCCTCGGCGGTCTGCTCCTCGGCGGCACCAGGCGGAAGAGCGGCCTCGAGTCGCTGGTAACCGGCGGGGCTGGCATGGTGATCCTCGGCGTTGCGATGGAGGCGATCGAACACCTGATGAAAAAATCGGAAACCCCTTCTCCGGGTGCTCCGCCACCGCCCCCACGCGGCTCTTCCTCCGCTCCGCCACCCCCTCCACCTGGCCATGCCTCCGCTCCGCCGTCAGCCCCAGCGGTAACCCCACGACCGGCCGAAGAAACCTCTCTTCGGCTTGCCTCGGCGCCGACACGGGAGCAGGGGGCCGTCCTCCTCATTCGCGCCATGATCGCCGCAGCGAACGCAGACGGAACAATCGATCAGGCAGAGCGCAGTCGAATCCTTGGACAGCTGCAGCGGCTGAATCTGACTGCGGAGGAGCAGTCGTTCATCGTTCAGGAGCTCCTCGCGCCGGCAAGCCTTGACGCTGTCGTAAGGGAGGTTCGAACCGTGGACATGGCGAAACAGGTCTATGCCGTTTCTCTCCTGGCCGTCGAGGTGGACACGTATGCCGAGCGCGCCTACATGAAGACCCTTGCCGAAAGGCTCGGGCTTGACGAGACCACGATGCGGGAGATTCACCAGGGTCTGGGCATACCGGGGCGCGTGTGAAGAAAAGGGGCTCAAACCCGGAACTGCTCCAGGAGGTTGATCTATGGGTCAGTGGTACCTGAGTTATGACGGCAAGCAGACGGGTCCCATGGACGATGCGGAGGCTTTGGGCCATGCCCGGAAGAACCGGAACGGTTATGCCTGGAGGGAGGGATTTACCGCGTGGGTGCCCATATCCGAGGTCGCCGAATTGACTGGCGCGACGGCCGGTGGGCCCTTGGCTCCCCCTCCGCTCAGGGGACAGACCAAGGCTGACGAGATCGATTTCAAGATCTTCGGCTCAGAGATGCAATACGTCGAGATCGAGCTTGATCCGGGGGAGAGTGCGGTCGCCGAAGCCGGGGCCATGATGTACAAGGCGAGGGCCATCCAAATGGAAACTGTGTTCGGGGATGCCTCCGGCAGGGGCGGCGGCAGCTTCATGGAGAAGCTCGTTGGCGCCGGCAAGCGACTGCTGACGGGAGAAAGCTTGTTCATGACGGTCTTCACCCACACCGGCCAGGGGAAGGGTCACGTGGCCTTTGCTGCTCCTTTTCCCGGCAACATCATCCCGATTCCCCTCCAGAGTGTCGGGGGGACCCTTATCTGCCAGAAAGACAGCTTCCTTTGCGCCGCCAAGGGCGTTTCCATCGGGATCTTTTTCCAGAGAAAGATCCTCACCGGCCTTTTCGGCGGGGAAGGCTTCATCATGCAGAGGCTCGAAGGGGATGGAATCGTATTCGTCCATGCCGGGGGCACGGTGGTGCAACGGAAGCTCGAGCCGGGCGATGTTATCCATGTGGATACGGGATGCGTCGTCGCCATCGAATCCACGGTGAACTTCGATATCCAGCAGGCGGGCGGGATAAAGACCGCTCTTTTCGGCGGGGAAGGGCTCTTCTTCGCCGTCCTGAAGGGGCCGGGGAGGATATGGCTGCAGTCGCTTCCCTTCTCGAGACTGGCGGGACGGATGCTTCAGGCTGCACCGCAACGGGGAGGCGGCAGGGAGGAAGGCTCCATCCTCGGGGCCCTGGGCGGTTTACTTGACGGAGACAACCGTTAGGATTGCTTCTCGGGACGTTCTTGTAGTTCCCACAGACGTGCGGCCTATCTCTCTTTACTGCTCGCCGTGAAGCGCTCGCACTGCCCGCAGATGGGCACCGCATCTCTAGGCAGAATCGGGCCCTCCTGCACGCACTTGCCCGCCGGGGCGAACCCGGCGAGCAGTGTGTGACAGAGGTGGTCACAGAAAGGATAGTGCGTGCAATCTTCCGGCCTCTTGATGCCTTCCATACTGTAACTTGCTCCTCGCGTGCTGCCGTGTCGAGCAGTGCCGGGCTCTCACAGCCGCTCAGCCTTGAAGGTATTGCAAAGACTAATATCCCCCTGCTCGAGCCCGCGTTTGAACCAGCGCACCCGCTGGTCTGAACTTCCGTGCGTAAAGGCGTCCGGGACCACATAGCCTTGGGTCCGTCGCTGCAGTCGGTCATCCCCGATGGCACTTGCCGCGTTCAACCCCTCTTCGATATCTCCCGCCTCGAGAATCTGTCGGGCCTTTTGCGCCCGGTTCGCCCAGACCCCGGCAAGGCAGTCGGCCTGCAGCTCCAGCCTCACCGAGAGGTTGTTCGCCTTGGTGGGGCTGGCCCGCCTCCGCATCTCCTCGAACCTCTGGGTGACGCCCAAGAGGGTCTGCACGTGATGGCCCACCTCATGGGCAATGACATATGCCTGGGCGAAATCCCCCGGGGCGCCGAACCGGGAGCGGAGCTCCTGGAAGAAGCTGAGGTCGAGATACAACTTGTTATCAAGCGGGCAGTAGAAGGGGCCCATCGCCGCCTGAGCGAATCCGCACTGTGACTCTACCGCCTCGGTGAAGAGGACGAGTTTCGGAGGTCGGTAGGTGCGGCCGGACCTGGCGAAGAGATCGTGCCATACGTCCTCGGTATCGGCGAGGACGACGGAGGCAAACTCCTTGAGCTCGTCCTCGACAGAAGGCCGGGCGGCCGGGCCACCACTTTCGGGGAGGGAGACCGACGGCGACTGGACGGACGGCCCCCCTCGCAGGAGCTCGGTGGGGTCGAAGCCGAAGAACATCCCGAGTAGCACCAGGACGATGACACCAAGTCCGCCCGAACCACCAACGAGAACCCGGCGCGGAATGGGCATACCGCGGCGGTCTTCGATGTTGTCGCTCCGGCGACTGTCCCGCCAACGCATCGCGTCCTCCTTGGGGCTATAGCCCCTTATTCGAGTATGCTATGGCCTTGGAGGCGATGAACGAGACCTTGATCTGCCTCTTCTCGCTACCCCAGACGCAGCTCTTTGTGCCCAGCGTCTCTGAACAGCTGCCAGGGCTTCCAAGGATAGTTACTACCTCTTCGTAAGCCATCCCGACCTTCAATTTGTCGAAGTTTTGCTTTGAGACCCTACTGCAGCCGACAGCGCCGAGGAGGAAGAGGGCCACAATAACGCAAGACATTTTTCGTTCTGCGGATGACACCTTCGGCTCTCCTGGAAAGAATTGCCTTTCTGAGGTAGGGCTATGCCTTCGGTGAGATCGGTCTATGGGCCAGCTCGCATTCAGCGCCAGATCTCTATAGTTGCATGGAACTCATTTCAGCATAAACTTCTTCATTCTCGCACGTTTTGCCCCGCGAAACAAGAATGGCGGAGAACTCCGTCCTTTCCCTTACTAGAGTTCTGGCCGCCGCCCTCTTTTCGAATTCACGATGACGGGTCCGACATGCCCGCCTCGGACCGGCCATGCGCATTCCCCTGCCGTGTAGGACGGACGCCGACAGAAAAGATCCAGTCAGTCCTACGGCAGGATCAGATCAATGCCGATACGTGAGAGGCGGGCGTAATCTTAGTCTAAAGAGACGAGGACCTTTTTCCCAAAGCAGTTCGGACTCTGGGATAGAACGGACGTCGCCGCAGTCCGGGGCGACTTGTCTTGGGGCGTGGGTAGACACTATCGCGATGAAGAGAGTTAGAACTTTCCGCAGGGGGTCTCGGAGAGGGCGCCTCAATGAGATGGCCGGGCTCCCTCCGACCAACCATCTCCCTAAGGTGACTAGAGGAGCCGTCCAGCGGCCGCGACGGCTATCATGAGCGCACGGTCAAGAATGAAGGAGTGCCGCATGGCAGTGACTGACAGGCGTTATGAGGTGGGGTTGATAGGCCTGGGGGTCATGGGTCGAAACCTCGCCTACAATATGGCGGACCATGGGTACTCGGTGGTTGGATACGACCGGGACGGCGGCAAGGCGAAGGAACTCGCGAAGGGTGCCGGTCGTGGGGAGAGCGTTCGGGGAAGCGCGAGCCTCAAGGAGTTCGTCCGCCTCCTACGCCAGCCCCGGACCGTCATCCTTCTCGTCCCGGCCGGAGATGCGGTGGATAGGGTGATCAAGCAACTCCTGCCGTACCTTGAGCCGGGGGATCTGATCATCGACAGCGGCAACTCCCGATACGGCGATACCGACCGGCGTGGACGGAGTGTAGCTGCAAAGGGCCTCCTTTTTATAGGAATGGGCATTTCCGGCGGAGAGCGGGGGGCGCGCTACGGGGCGAGCCTGATGCCGGGCGGCCCCTGGGAGGCGTACGAACGCGTCCGTCCGATTCTGGAGGCCATCGCTGCCCGGGTGGACGGTGAGCCGAGTGTGGCCTACCTGGGGCCGGGCTCGGCCGGCCACTACGTGAAAATGGTCCATAACGGCATCGAGTACGGCCTCATGCAGCTCATCGCCGAGACGTATGATCTGATGAAACGGGGATTAGGGTTGAGCCCCGCGGAACTCCAGTCCGTCTACCACCGCTGGCATGAGGGGGAGCTGAACAGCTATCTTTTGGAAATCACCCTCCGGATTTTGGCGCGCCGGGACGAAAAGAGCGGCGGGCCCCTCGTTGACATGATTCTCGACAAGGCCGGACAGAAGGGGACGGGCGAATGGACCGCCGCTGATGCTCTCGAACTCGAGGTGCCTACCCCGACCATCGACGCGGCGGTGGTGATGCGAAACCTCTCCGCCCGGAAGAGTGAGCGGGAGGCCGCGGCCCGGGTCCTGGACGGCCACCCGGCAGCCTTCTCCGGTGATCGGCAAGGCATTATCGATCATCTGGGCAACGCCCTCTACGCCGGGTTTATCATCACCTACGCCCAGGGCATGGCCCTCTTGAGAGAGGCGGCTCGTGCTCACGGCTATGGGTTGAACCTGGGAGAGGTAGCCCGGGTCTGGCAAGGCGGGTGTATTATCCGGGCGAAAATGCTCAAGGATATTCGTGCCGCCTACCAGGCCGAGCCGCAACTGGCGGATATCCTCCTTGACCCCCATCTGGGCGGCGAGGTTCTCCGCCGGCGGGAGGACCTCCGTCAGGTAGTCTGCGCGGCGGGCGATATGGGCCTGCCGGTTCCCGCCCTCGCTGTCTCTCTCGCCTACTTCGACGCCTATCGGAGTAACTGGCTTCCCGCCAACCTCATCCAGGCGCAGCGCGATTTCTTCGGGGCTCACACGTACGAGCGCGTGGACCAGCCGGGAATTTTCCACACGGAGTGGGACAAGACATAGGGGAAGAGCCATGGACCGACCTGAACCGTCTATTCTCGTCATCTTCGGCGCCGGCGGCGACCTGACCCGAAGGAAGCTCATTCCCGCCCTCTACAACCTTTTCCTGGACGGGTGGCTTCCGGAGCAGTTTGCCGTGATGGGTCTTGATCGGCGACGGATGAGCGAGACCGCCTTCCGGGAGCACCTCTTGCAGGGGGCAAGCGAGTTCTCACGCCGGGGCAAGCCCGACCCGGCGTCATGGAAACGGTTTGCGGCCCACGTGACCTTTACCGACGCCGATTTCGACGATCCTAGGACTTTCACCGATCTCAGCCGAAAGCTTGCGGCGCAGGAGAGGGCATGGGCTACCAAAGCCAACCGGATCTTTTACCTTGCCGTGCCGCCGGCGATGATCGAAGCAACGGCGCAGGCGATGGCCGGGGCGAAGCTTAACCGGGACCCCGGCCACTCGCGGGTCGTGGTGGAGAA
>JAGFXI010000234.1 GCA_017861095.1 Deltaproteobacteria bacterium
ATATGAGTCATGAGGAGAATCCCCTTCGCTTCCAGCCTGCCTCGAAGATACGATTCAAGCTCCATACTGTTCCGCCTTCCTGCGAATGAACTCCCGCCACTTAGGATCGGCAAAGGCATCGGCCACTGTGAAGATGTCCTTGTCCCCTCTCCCCGACTGGTTGATGATCACCACCTCGTCGTGAGAGAGATTCCCCACCTCTTTGAACGCCCGGGCAAAGGCGTGGGCTGACTCCAGAGCCGAAATCAGACCTTCCTTCCTGAGGGTGAGAGAGAAGGCGTCGAGGACTTCGGCATCCGTCGCCGCTTCTATGCGAATGCGCCCTTGGTCTCGAAGGCACGCGAGAATGGGCGACACCCCAACGTAGTCTAGCCCAGCCGAGATGCTGTGGGTCTCCCGCATCTGGCCGTCCCCGTCCTGAAGGAAATAGGACTTATAGCCGTGGGCAACGCCGACGGCGCCATCCTTCGAGGCCAGGCGTGCCGCGTGGTGACCGCTATCGAGCCCCTTCCCACCCGCCTCCACGCCGACAAGCTCAACAGGATCGTCCAGAAAGGCAGCGAAGATTCCGAGCGCGTTTGAGCCACCGCCGACGCAGGCGTAGACCCGGGCCGGGAGCTTTCCCTCCCGTGCCAGGATCTGTTCGCGGGCCTCCTTGCCCACAATAGATTGGAAGTAGGAGACCATTTCCGGGAAAGGATGAGGCCCGCAGGCGGTTCCCAGAACGTAGTGGGTGTCATCCATGTTAGTGACCCAGTCGCGGAAGGCCTCGTTGATGGCATCCTTGAGAGTACGGCTTCCCTCCTGAACCGGCACGACCTCGGCACCCAGTCGCTCCATCCAGAACACGTTGGGGCGCTGTCTCTCCACATCCACCTCGCCCATGTAGACGGTGCAGCGGAAACCGAACTTGGCGGCCATGGTGGCGGTGGCCACCCCATGCTGGCCGGCGCCGGTCTCGGCAATGACGCGCCGTTTTCCCATCCGTTTCACCAGGAGTCCCTGGCCCATGACGTTGTTGGCCTTGTGGGCGCCGGTGTGATTCAAGTCCTCCCGTTTGATATAGATGCCAGCCCCGCCGCAGTGACGGGTAAGGTTCTCGGCGTAGGTGAGCGGCGTGGGGCGACAGGAATACGTGGACATGAGTTCCACATACTCCTGCCAAAACGAGGGGTCGCTCTTGGCCTCGCGAAAGGCCTCCACCAATTGCGCGAAGGTGGCGACGAGTACCTCCGGGATGAAGGCTCCACCGAACTCTCCGTAGTAGCCTCGCTCATTCATGTCTTATCGCTCCCACGTGCAGATTCCGTACGACTTCCATCAGCCTATCCATGAGCGCAGCGCTCTTTCTTCCGGGTCGCTCCTCAACGCCGCTGCTCACGTCGATAGCGAAGGGCCTGACCACGGAGACAGCCCTTCTCACGTTTCCCGGGTTGAGCCCGCCGGCAAGGATCACCGGGATTCCCAGTTCCAAACCCCGCGCGGCGAGACCCCAGTCAAGGGTCCTCCCGGTCCCTCCTCGCCTTCCCTGGACGTAGGAGTCGAGGAGGACAGCCCGGACCTTGCCGCGGTAGGTTGCCGCTACCGCAAGGCTCGATTCGTCTCGCAGGCGGAGTGCCTTGATGGCGCGAGGCGTGAGGGCCTCGCAATCATCAGGGGATTCATCGCCGTGAAGCTGGGCCAGATCCAGGCCGCAGAAGCCCATAATCTCCCTCACCCGGGAGGGCGCCTCGTTCACAAAGACCCCTACGGTCTGGACCAGAGGTGGGATTCCCCGAACGATGTCCCGCACCGCCTCGGGAGAAACTTGTCTCGGGCTCGGGGCAAGAATGAAACCCAATGCATGGGCTCCGAGCCTCACGGCAAGAGAGGCATCCTCGAGATTGGTTATACCGCAGATCTTGACTCGTAGCATCTCAGTGGTACCACCTCTATTCCCGCTCCCCGTTTCATGCCGCCGGCTCCGCCTGGGTTCCTCTCTTCCTACCTGCCTCAACAAGCTCCCTCAGCTTGCCGGCCACGTCTTCGCTTCCCATGAGCGAGGTTCCCACCAGGACGGTGTGGACACCGAAGCCCCGGAGATAGTGGATATCCTCCCCGCTCTTGACCCCACTCTCACTTACGACCACATGGGTCGCCGCAACGAGCGGAGCGAGCTCGGCTGTGGTCGTGAGATCCACCTCGAACGTGTCCAGGTCGCGGTTGTTGATGCCGATGATCCCGGCTCCGCACGCCACCGTCTGCTCGAGATCTGCCCTGTCGTGCACCTCGACGAGGGCTTCGAGTTGCAGATCCCGGCAGGCGGCAAGAAAATCTCGCAGCTGGCCTTCGGAGAGGAGCCTTGCAATCAGGAGCACCGCATCCGCCCCGAGCCGCGCTGATTCCAGGATTTGAGCCTCGTCGATGATGAAATCTTTTCGCAGAACAGGCAAAGAGATCGAGTGCTTCAGGAGGGGGAGATGGTTCGGGTTGCCCCGAAAGAACCTCTCGTCGGTGATGAGGGAAACGGCGGCAGCCCCGATCTCCTCGTACAGGCGGCCGATGGCCCGGGGGTCCGACTGCTCGCGAATCGTTCCCGCTGAGGGCGAGGCGAATTTGATCTCGGCGATGACGCTGACCCTTCCCGGGACGGAGATTGCCTTGCGGAAGTCGGAGCGGCGAACGCTCTCGCTCTCGGGCGGGAGGCCGTCTCGCTTCAGCCGAGCGACCTCATGGCGTTTGTGATCGAGGATCTGTTTCAAGAGTGAGTGCACAAGCAAATCCCTTCGTCACCTACCAGAGTTCTCCACGTCTGCCGGAGTATTGGAGTGTTAGAGTACTGGGATCAGGCCCCAAGCGCAGATCATTACTCCATCACTCCATTATTCCATAGGTCCTATTCCCAAGCCCAGGTGGGTGATTGTTATACCTTGTACGACAACAATCTGTGTGCATCCGTATAAATCCGTGTCCTACTTTAACGGAAGGGAATTCCGCGTTCATCTGCGTCCTGTTTCCTAAGCCCCGCGGGTCTGGGTATAATGGATCAACGCGTCCAGCTTCTCCCGGGCGTGGCCGGCATCGATGGAGCCTGCCGCCCGCTCGATCCCCGCCTTGAGATTCCCATCCAGCCCTGCCACCAAGAAGGCGGCAGCCGCGTTCATGAGAACTATGTCTCGCCGCGGGCCTCGTTCGCCATCGAGGAGCTGCCGGATGATGCGGGCATTCTCCCGGGCATCTCCCCCCCGGATCGCGTCGGCCGACGACCGTGTGAAACCAAAATCTTCAGGAACCACGTCGAAGTTCTTCACCACGCCGTCCTTGAGATGGGAGACCCGCGTCGGCCCGCAGATGCTGATCTCGTCAAAGGTCCCCTCCCCGCAGACCACGAAGGCCTCCCTGCTCCCGAGCTTCCCGAGGACACGGGCCATCTTGTCGGTGAGGCCCTGGTCGTAGACTCCCAGGACCTGGACCGTGGCCCCGGCAGGATTGGTGAGGGGTCCGAGAAGATTGAAGATGGTTCGAATTCCCAGTTCCCGCCGCGGTGCGGCCGCATGCTTCATCGCCCCGTGGAACAGGGGGGCATAGAGAAACCCGATCCCGAGATCCCGGATGCAGGAGGCTACCGCCTCGGGCGGAAGATCGAGTCTCACGCCCAGACATTCCAGAACATCGGCACTTCCGCACACACTGGATACAGCGCGGTTGCCGTGTTTGGCCACCCTGACTCCCGCCCCGGCGGCAACAAGAGCGGTCGCCGTGGAAATATTGAAGGTGTTGGTGCCGTCTCCGCCCGTACCACACGTGTCGAGAATGGTTTCATCTTCCACGTTAATCTCGTCCCGATCCATGTTCAGCAGGTGGTTGCTCACGTCGATTCGTGTGGCCTTGGCCCGCATCACTCGAGCGGCGCCCGCAATCTCGTCTACCGTCTCGCCCTTCATTCGCAGCGCCGTCAGGAGCGCCCCGATCTGCGCCGGTGTGGCCTGGCCGGTCATGATCTCCTCCATGGCCTGCTCCATCTCGCCCTGGGTGAGATCCTCTCTTCGGATCGCCTTTGCAATTGCCTCCTTGATCATGACTCAATGCCTCCTCTCTGCAAAAATGAATGGATGAGTCTTGTGCCCTCTCTGGTCAGGATCGACTCTGGATGGAACTGGACCCCCTCCACTAGGTGGTGCCGATGTCTGATCCCCATGATCTCCCCCTCTTCGGTCCAGGCGCTCACCTCCAGGCACGATGGGAGGGACTGCTTTTCGACGATAAGGGAATGGTAGCGAACCGCTTCGAAGGGATTGGGAACCGCGTCGTATATCGAGCGGCCGTCATGAAAGATGGTTGAGGTCTT
>JAGFXI010000235.1 GCA_017861095.1 Deltaproteobacteria bacterium
CTGCGGATATTTTCGGTGCGGTCCTCAGGGGAGAAGGCCAGATTCTTGTTGAGGCCGTGGCGGACGTTGTCCCCGTCCAGGACATAGGCGTGGCAGCCATGTCTGTAGAGAGCCTCCTCCATGGCCACCGCCAGGGTGGACTTGCCGGCCGCCGAGAGGCCGGTGAACCAGACAGTAAAGCCGCGGTGCCCGCTTAAGTGTTCCCGCTTGGCGCGCGTTACCTTCCCTTGGTGCCAGACGATGTTCGTTGCCTTCTGTTCGGTCATCACAGTCTCCTTCCGTTTCCATTTCCATATGAGCGCGGCACAGAGGTCTTTTCAAGCCGCGGGATTATAGTGACATTCTTGCCAAAGAGCAAGTCCAGGCCGAGCTGTTAGAGAAAATCTAAGAACCTCTCACTCCTCCCGCCGGTTGCGGACCTCGTCCTTGATGCGCTTGACATGGCCGCGGCCGAGCCCCTTGACCTCGCAGCCGAGCTCGAAATAGCGGCGAATCGTGGCGTCGTCCAGGATACCGAAGCAGTCGATCACAGCGCACGGCCGTCCGGTCATCTTCACCACGGCATCGGGTTCCAGGTTCAGGTACGGCTCGTGCTTCACGGCGATAACGACAGCGTCCGCCCCGTCGAGTGTTTCAGCCAGGCTGCTCTGCACCCGGAGCTCGGCGAGCCGGTCCTGGTTACGGAAGAACCTGGCAAGGGAGTGCCCGGGCGCCGGATAGGTATTCTGCTTCTCGAACTCCCACCAGTGCCGGACATAGGGGTCGTGGACCACCACGTCGCCCCCCATCTCCGTGAGCTTCCGCACAACGATCTCGGAGCCACTGTAGCGGGTGTCACCCACGTCCTCGCGATAGGAGGCGCCGAGAACGGCAATCTTGCAGGCGGCGACGATCTTTCCCATGTTTCTCAAGGCGTCGCGGACGAGCTGCGTCGCGTGGAGCCCCCTGGTGTCGTTGATGTCGATGGCAAGGGGTGTGATCTTGAAGATATCGTCCTCGAAGCCCATGAGGGTGTTGTAGGACCAGACGCCCAGGCCGCCGTCCTTGGGGAGACAGTAGCCGCCGATCCCCGGTCCGGGGAATATGATGTTAGAGTGGGTGGGGCGAACCCTGATCGCCTGCAAGACCTTGATGAGATCGACCCCGTTTCGCTCGGCGAAGATGCTCCACTCGTGGAGGAAAGCGAGGATGGTGGCACGGTAGGAGTTCTCCACCACCTTGGCGGTTTCGCTCTCGATGGGCCGGTCGAGTATGGTGAGGGGGTACTCGCGGACATTGAGCACCTCGGAGAGGAACGCGGCGACACGCTGTCTCGCCTCCTCGTTGACACCGCTACAGACCCGCCAGAAGTCCCGGATCGAGGCCACATACTCGCGGCCGGGCATGACCCGCTCGAAGGAGTGAGCGAGCAGGGGTTCCACGCTCTCCAGGCCGCGGTACTTGAAGGCCTTCTTCAGGATCGGGTAGGCGATGTATTCGGTTGTGCCGGGCGGGACCGTGGTCTCGATGAGGACAAGGCAGTCGGGCCTGATCTTCTCGCCGACGACTTTCAGGCTCTCTTCCAGGGCGGCGATGTCGGCCTGGCCCTGCCGCACATTGCCGAGGCTCTCCTTGTGGTAGTCGCACTGCACGTCCATGACCACCACATCAGCAAGGCTCAAGGCGTCATAGGTGTATGTCGCTGTCAGCGTCTTCTTCTCGAGCACGCAGCGACGAATCATGGGAACGACCTCGGGATCCTCGGCCTCGACCGGAGCGATGCCCCGGTTGAGGTAGGGGATCTTCCAGAAAGACCGCGGCGACGGGCGCTGCATGCCGATCACAAACTTGGTCGGCTCGCCGCTGCCGCGGTCGACGGTGTCGGCCACCACACCGGCCATCACGGCACCTACGAAACCAACTCCCATGACCACCACGATCTCGCGATCAAGGAGGCGCTGCTCCTTGACCAGCTTCTGGAGCCTCTTGAACTCGCGGTCGTACTCCTGCTTTCCGGGAAGGGGAAAGGCTTCACCGGCCGGGCAGACGGACACCGCCAGCTCTGCGGCCCGGGCCCCGAGGGCCTGAGCTTTTCGAGATCTCCAATCAGCCATCAACTAGCTCCTTTCACAGATCCCGCATAACCATGGAGACACATAGCGCATAGAGCATGGAGAAATCGATTCAAGGCAGCGGGTTATTCACGGATCGTGCCAAGGTTGACTTGATCTGAGCGATGGGACACAGACGCACACGGGCTTGCCCGCCTCGCGGGCTTCGCACACGGATAGCGATATGTGTCTCGTTCGCTATAAGACGCTAGCGGCTGGGAACGGGTGACGCATAACCTATCACGCATAACGGACGACTCTAACGAAGGGGTTTCCTTTTCTTGTGGCAAAAACTGCTCACTGCTTACTGCTAGCTGCTCACTCTCTCCTCTTTATTCTTCTTCCAGAGGCGGAAGTCCACGTAGCGGCGCAAGGTGTTCAGCCGCTCGGGATCCTCACTGGCCTTGACGTTGTGGACGTACTCGGCGAAGAACGCTGCAAACACGGCGAAGAACCCGGCAACGATCACCGAGAGGATGCAGATGAGGGCGCGCTTCGGCTTCACCTTCTTGTCGAGGTCGGAGACCACTGGAGGATCGAGCACAATGAAGCTGTAGTACCTCTGGGCTCGGGCGAAGGTCTCCTTCTCGATCTCCTTGGCGAGAAGGTTCGAGATCTTCTCGCGGAGGAGGGCGTCAAAGGTCTTGTCGAGCTGCTCCCGCAGGAACCGCTGATTCTCGGCGGCGTCGTTCAGGGTCTCCTCGCGGAGGGTCTCGCTGAGTTCGGTGAGGCAGTGGTCCACAAGCTGCTTCGCGAATTGCGGATCCTTGTGGTCGATCTTGACGGTGACGATATTCGTCTTCCGGTCGCGGGAGACGGTGAGCAGATCGTCCTTGAAGAGCTTGTAGGCATCCTGGATGGTGGGGGCGGGGTTCTCTTTCCACTCCTTCTTCTTGGGATCCCAGTCGTCCTCGAACAGGCGGGGGAGGAGGCTGTTCTTCTCGACCACGCGGCGGACCAGTTCGCGGCTCTTGAGGAGAGTCTCGATCTTGTCTACGTCTCCCCCGCTGCCGAACCCCACGAGCTCACCGGCTATCCCGGCGACACCTCTTAGGGCGGCGAGGGCGGAACCCCCTTCGGCCTTCTCCTGCTGGCGGGCTGTGATGGTCGCCTCGGAGCGGTAGATGTTGGTCATGAGGATGGTCACGACCACCGCCAAGACTGCGGCGCCGCCGACGATGCCGGCGATGAGGCGCTTGTGCTTGAGGAGGACGATCAGGTAATCGAGAAGGTTGATCTCGTCCTCTTCAGGGTACGGCTGAGGGTACTGCTCGGGTGGTTGGGTCGTCATGGTGTTTCTCTACCAGGTATTGTCATGCGAGGGAAAAGAGTCTTCTCCGTGTCTCGTTGTCTCGAGCGAGGTCCGCCAAAGGCGAGCGAGCGAGTGGTTGAATCGTTTCCATCGCTTTGTCGTACTACTGGCCGCTACCGGAGGTGCCAAACCTTCTCGCCCTTGGGGCTGAGCAACTGGAGAATAGGCTGAACTGTTGGCGAATCCTCGGCGATGAGAAGGGAGTCCCATTCGTCTTGTGGATAGTTCCTGAGATCGTCGCCGCTGGAGACGGTGGCCACCACCCGAAGCTCCAGCTCCTCGGCGCGAGCGATCTGGCCAAGGAGTTTTCCCAGACTCTCCGAGCCGACGACAAGGAGGCGGCGGGCCCCGCTATCGTGTAGCACAATCAAGTTCTCCAGCAGGCGCTTTCGCAGTTCCTCGAATTCATGCACTCGGGCCTTGATGAAGGGAACGGTCATCTGAGCCTTCGCCTCCTCCCCCTCCGCCGTCAGGAGATAGAGATAGCGGCCTTTGTTCATGTCGCCCACCGCCGCGTTGATCGTCACCAGGCCCTGATCTATGAGCTTTCTGAGGAGGTAATTCGCCTTTCCCAGGCTCATCCCCGAATGGGAGGCGAGGGTCCGCTGGCTCCGGGGCCGATGTCGATCGATGGCGTCGAGGACCAGGAATTCTTCTTGGGTCAACAAGGGTCAGCCCGCTTTGCGGTTAGGGGGCACCGGACCTGTGTTCCGTTGGAGCATCGCTTCGCTCCGCTAGACAAGCGAGAAAAAGCTGAAGTACATGCAAGTCCGTCAAAGGCTTGAGGCGCAAGGCATAAGGCATAGCACTGCGCGGCTATAGGTTGGAGGATTGCTTCGCTTGACGTTTGAGGCAAAGGAACCAGAGGTCAGAGCTCGGAGATCAGAGATCAGAAGGAGGAAGCGGCTGGCGGCAGC
>JAGFXI010000236.1 GCA_017861095.1 Deltaproteobacteria bacterium
CTAGAGGCGGCCCGGCTGGGAGCGGACGTGGCGACCATTCCCTTCGCCGTACTCTCCCAGCTGACCCGCCATCCCCTTACTGACGTGGGCATGCGGAAATTCCTGGATGACTGGAAGCGAGTGGACGCAAGTTGATTGAGGGCTGTGCTGCATGATACCTCTGTCTCCGAGAGGCTCATGTAACCAAGTTGCCTCCAGTGGTCGGCGGGCCAAGGTGAGGATCTGGTCCCTTTCCCGGGTACAGGTGTACTCCGGTATGTTAGGCCTCCTGGTGCTTGCGGTAGCGGCGGTCGGTGAGGCGGCCATTTATCGGTACGTGGACCAGGATGGCGTGGTTCACTTTACCAATGTCCCGACCCACGTGCGTTTCCGCCTCTATATCCCCGAAACGCGGATGGACTTTGCCACATACTTCTTTCGGTATGACCGCATCATCCAAAAGGCCTCGGCACAGCACGGGGTGGATTTCTCGCTGATCAAGGCGGTGATCAAGGCGGAATCTGATTTCGACCGGAGGGCGGTCTCCGATAAGGGTGCCAGGGGGCTCATGCAGCTCATGCCTCAGACCGCGCAACGGATGGCGGTCACCGACCCATTCGATCCACAGGAGAACATCCATGCCGGGGTCAGGTACCTCAAGTACCTGCTGGCCTCTTTCCAGAACAATGTGCCGCTGGCCTTGGCGGCTTACAACGCCGGCGAGAATGCGGTGCGCAAGTACGGGCGCATCCCGCCGTATGAGGAGACCAGAACCTTTGTGGACCGGGTTCTGAGATACTGGGACGAGTTCAAGATCCGCCACAAGAGCATGCGGCCCTGAGACCTGCATCACCTCGGCTCCACAATCCTCGCGGCGGCGCGTACCGGCGCCGGGCAGGGTACCCTGCCAGATTGCGATATCCATGGAACAGCCACTCCACGGGATGCCGGGCGGACATTCCAGCTCCATCAATACGCTCCCGAACAAGCTGACCCTGCTCAGGATCGCTTGCACTCCCGTCATGGTCCTGCTTCTCTTTTTCTTGGCAAGGACGGATTCGTCCGGGGCTTACGCTAAAAGCATCAGCTTTCTCGCGGCCTTCCTTTTTGCCCTGGCCTCCATCACCGATCTCCTAGACGGCTTCCTCGCTCGACGTCGGAAGATGGTGACCAACTTCGGCAAGCACTTTGATCCACTTGCCGACAAGCTCCTTGTCTCCGCCACCCTGATCATGCTCATCCCGCTCGGTCGGGTGCCCGCTTGGATGGTGCTGGTTATCATCGGCAGGGAGATTGCCGTTACCGGCCTTCGGGGTATCGCTTCCTCTGAGGGGGTGGTCCTCACGCCCACGGAGATGAGCAAGAAGAAAATGGTGTTTCAGATCGTAGCCATCCTCGGCTTGCTCATCCATTATCAGTACTTCGGGATCAACTTCCATGGCGTCGGCATGTTTTTCATGGTGCTCGCCGTAGTTGTCACCCTATGGTCGGGCATCATGTACTTTCGCAAGTTCTGGTACGTCCTCGACCGGGAGGAGATCCACATCCGATCGGATCATTGAGCGGATAGCCTCGATCTCCTCATTTCATCTTGACAACTGGTATGTATTTGGTAATCTAGGGGACACCTGAGCGGGAATAACTCAGTGGTAGAGTGCAACCTTGCCAAGGTTGAAGTCGCGGGTTCAAATCCCGTTTCCCGCTCCACTCAAGGTGAAACGAGGGGAGAGCTGAATGGTTCTCTCCTCTTGCGTTTTTGGCGGAACTACGTCTTCCGAGGTGAGGCGCCGGGTAGTGAGCTCGGTAAGCGCTTCGGTCGGGGTGCGGGATGGCGGCAGAGGCGGAAAAGAGGCGAATGAAGGGGAGGCAAGGAACTTTCAAGAACACCTGTCGCATCCGGGACAAAAAAGCCACCCCGCGGGATCGCGGGATGGCTTTCAGTCGCCTGGAGGGCGTTACTTCCTTCCCTTCTCTCTGATCCTCTTTCTTCTCGCCTCCTGGAGCTTGTTCCCGAGGCCAAGGGTTTTCGCGGTTTTTCTGCGCTTCGCCGTCAACGACTTTGCCGACAGCGGCTGTCTGAGGGAAAAACCCCACTTCTTTCGATATTCTCTTGGAGTCAGTCCGAACTTCGCCAGGGTTCTCGAAGTAAGCTGTTTGTACTTCTTTCCGTCTTCCAGATTGATGACGTACTTTCGCTGGATCGATTTCGTCGGATTGGCTCGAAGGGCGGCCAACTCGCCTTCCTGCTGTGCCTCCCCAGCACCCTCGCCCTTGTCTTCCTGGTCCTTGATAAACTTGAGGGCGCTGTAGGCTTTCTTCAGAGCCTCATTGAGCTCCTCCGCCGACATTGCAGCGTGAGATGCCTGGGCTGTCACGATTTCAGCTGCCATCTCGGTCAATGTTTTCACCATACCTCTACCTCCCTAAGTAGGTTTGCGGCAAATATCTTTCAACGGCCTTGAGAAAAGTAATCAAAGGTGTTATTAAATGTCAAGGAAAATGTTTGTAGAGAGACCATCCTTAAGGAGTGATCTACAACAACTTAGGAGCTGGGTGTTATGAAATAGCACCGGTTCGTCAGGAAAGAGTACGGTTCTCCGAAAATAAGCAACTCGGAGTGGGAGGCAAAGAGGTTAATTCTATTGACTGGCAATATCCAGAGGAGACGTGCACGGAGGCGCTGGGGGAGGAAAGAATTGTCGCGCCGGTCGGTGTGTGTCCCATTGATTCGGGACGGTCCTCCCCCGGATGATCTGGCGATGATAGGATAGGCGGGTCACCTTGCCCCGTTGATCTGTCGCAACACCACAAAGGGAGCCCATGTCATGAAAGAACGGGATGTCAATTCAGATTATGACCTCGCCCGGTCCTTCGAAATGAGGTGTCACAGGTGTGGGGAGGAACTACCGCTCCTCCATCCCCACATTGTCGTCGAGCGGTATGACATCGAGGACAATATGATCTGCGACTCGTGCTTCATGAATGGCAACACTCATGAAGAGGAGGACGGACGGCAAAGCGCAAGGTAGTCGGTTGGACCATGCCGCATTCGCCCTCTCCCCGTAAGGTCGGATCACGTCGGGAGGATGTCCGGTGGTATGAGTTTCCCAGCCAAGGTTAGAATACGAGAAGTCGCCCCTCGGGATGGATTCCAGTCTATTGAGCACTGCCTGCCGACTCCGACGAAACTTAAGATTATTGAGACTATTGCAAAGAGCGGCATACGCGATATCGAGGTGACCTCGTTCGTGAGCCCCAAGGCTGTCCCGCAGTTGAGCGACGGGGCTGAGCTCGTCGGTATGGTGCCTCGTCAGGGGCTTGTTCTTTCCGCCCTAGTGGCAAATGTTGTCGGAGCGAAAAATGCTCTAACCGCAGGTGTCGATGAGTTAGTGGTGGTTATCTCTGCGACAGAGGAGCATAACAGGGCGAACCTGCGCCGAAGCATAGGCGAATCAGTCTCTGGACTAGATGAGATTTTCAGTGTTGCACGAGAGAAGGGCGTAAGAGTCAACGGCGCTATTGCTGTTAGCTTCGGATGCCCATACCAGGGAGAGGTGTCCGAAACAGAAGTGTTCAGGCTTGCAGAGGCCTACGCGTCCAGGGGCGCTACTCGCGTCATCATGGCCGATACTACGGGAATGGCGATCCCGCCTCAGGTGGCAGAAATGGTACTGCGGTTTCAGACGGCGTTCCCCGATGTAGAGCTTGGGCTTCATCTGCACAACAACAGGGGTACGGCAATGACCAACCTTTACGTTGGGCTCCTAAGCGGAGTCTGCACGTTTGACACAGCCTTAGGAGGGATAGGCGGGTGCCCATATGTGCCGCGAGCGGCAGGGAATCTTGCTACCGAAGATGTGGTGTACATGCTCGAACAGCTCGGAGTAGAGACCGGTATCGACCTTATGACGACCATCAGAGCGGCACGTGTCTTGGAGAAGATCCTTGGATACCAGTTGCCCGGGCAAGTCATGAAGAGTGGCCCCCGGGATCCAAAGTCGGCTGCGGCTCTTATAGGTTCCGGTCCATGCTCTAGGTAGCAGCCGAGACAGAGCCCGGCAGGTGGTTGACTACTGATAGAGAGAAGCCGAGCGCACCCGCCCAGGGATCTTTGGTTCGACGCCTCATCCGGTCCAGTGCCGGTCTCCGAGGACTACCTGCACACAGACTCTAGTCCGCGTAATGCGGGATAGAGCTGCCCCGCGCCTTCGCCTTGATCCCGCCGCACGCGGAATACCCCAAGCGACCGTATTTGGCGACACAAAACGATTGACAGGGAAGGTTGCTTCATCCTATACTCCCTTGCACCGACAACGTGTTCTTATCTCTTCTTGT
>JAGFXI010000237.1 GCA_017861095.1 Deltaproteobacteria bacterium
TCCTGCCGTAGCACCTTCACGCCCTTGGGTACCTGCATGGTGAAGAGCGAGGCCGAGAGGGGGAGGTTCACCTGGAAGTTGGAGAGGATGATCTGGTTAATGTTGCCGAGGGGATCGACGGTCTGTATGCGCACCACCCGGTAGGTTTCCGGCTCGATCCAGAGCGCGACTTTGGAGACCTGTGACTTCATCTCGGCATCAAGGGGGAGGAGCTCGAGGCGATGCCGCTTCGGCGGACCCGGATCATCGGGAAGCTGGGAGATCTGGAAGGTTTCCCCGAGCTGGCTCAGTCCGGAGAAGAAATTGAGCACCACCGGGGAGCGGATGATCTTGTCCACCTGGTAGACGTAAATGGTCTTCTCCTCGGGGACGTAGAGCCACGCCTCCTGGCCGCTGATGACGAACTGCTGCTGCGGCTGCTGATAATCCCAGCGCATGGAGCGCGGTTTGAGGTAATATACGGTCCCGTGGGCGGTGGTCCCAAGAGAGGTAGCGCGGGAGCTCGTCTCCTGAAGGAAATCGGCGCGGAGCGAGCGCACGCTATCGTAGCGCTCCTGAATCCTGGCGACGAGGTCAGAGGAATCTGACGCCGCGGCGGCGGGCGCGAGAAAGGCGAGAAAGGCGAAAAAGGCGAGAAAGGCGGGGAAGGCCCTTCGGGTCGGCTCCCCGTAGCTAACCACGGGACAGGCAGGGTGAATTCGAAAGGCAAGGAACCCCGAAAGAATCGGTGCAGCAACGCGGTGAGACCGGGATGCGAGGTTAACCATCACGAAACACTCTCAGCGGATTGACGCGGCGACGCCGCGACAGCCTCTTCGGTGGGCGGTGCCCAGCCTACATTTGCCGCATGCTCCCTCGGGGAGCAGCGTTATCCGTTATACGTGAATCGCTCCTGCTGCCAGTTGGCGGCCAGAACAGCAAGGCAAGCGAGAAAGGCGAGAAAGGGTGCTGCACCTTGCCAGCTTCTCTATGCTCTAAGCCCCATGCTTGTCTTTCACTTCGGCGGCAGCACTTCCCTTGGCCTGGTTCCATCCGTGGGCGTGACGAGGCCCTGACGCTCCATCATCTCAATCATCCGCGCCGCCCGATTGTATCCCACGCGAAGACGCCTCTGGAGCATGGAGATGGATGCCTGACGGGTCTCCATGACAAGGCTCACCGCCTCGTCGTACTTCTCGTCCTGCTCGGCGTCGGCTTCACCGTTCTCCGCTCGTTCCTGGTACTCGAGCACGGTCTCGTCGTAGGAGGGTTTCCGCTGCTTGCGGAGGAATTCGGTGATCTTCCTGATTTCCACCTCGGAGACATAGGCGCCGTGAATGCGCTGGAGCTTTGCCGTCCCGGGAGGCAGCATGAGCATGTCGCCCGCCCCAAGGAGCACCTCGGCGCCGGTTGCATCCAGGATCGTTCGTGAGTCCACCCGAGAGGAGACCTGAAAGGAGATGCGCGCCGGGATGTTCGCCTTGATGATGCCGGTGATGACGTCAACCGAAGGCCGCTGGGTGGCGAGGATGAGGTGCATGCCGGCGGCTCTCGCCATCTGGGCGAGCCGGATGATCGACTCCTCCACCTCTCGCGAGGCCACCATCATGAGATCCGCCAGTTCGTCGATGATGATGACGAGATAGGGCAGCGGCTCGTCTTCGGGCTCCTGACCTTCGACCGGCGCTGAAGTCGGCTTCGGGCGACGGGTTGCAGTCTTCGCCACCGCTTGGTTGTAGCGGTCGATGCTCCGCACCCCCTTCAGGTTGAGGAGTTCGTAGCGTCTCTGCATCTCGGTCACCGCCCACTTGAGGGCGATGTTAGCCTTCTTGGCGTCGGTCACTACGGGATGGAGGAGGTGCGGGATTCCCTCGTAGGAGGAAAGCTCGATCCGCTTGGGGTCGATCAGGAGGAGGCGGACCTCTTCGGGTGTAGCCCGAAAGAGGAGGCTCACAATGATCGCATTCAGGCAGACGCTCTTTCCGGTGCCTGTGGCGCCGGCGATGAGGAGATGGGGCATCCTCGCCAGGTTGGCCACCACTGGTTTTCCCATGGTGTCCTTGCCGAGGGCCAGCGCGAGCTTTCCCTTCTGCTGGGCGAACTCCAGACCGGAGATCACGTCGTGAACGGCCACCGGCTGGCGGCTGGTATTGGGAATCTCGATCCCGAGGGCCCCTTTTCCGGGTATGGGCGCCACAACCCGGATGCTCGGGGATTTCAACGCCATGGCCAAGTCGTCGGCGAGTCCCACGATCTTGCTGATTTTTACCCCAGGTGCCGGCTCGAACTCGTACATGGTGATCACCGGACCCGGGCAGACCTCGATCACCTTCCCCTCCACTCCGAAGTCTGCGAGCTTCTTCTCCAGAATCCGCGAGTTCATGAGGAGGCTTTCCTGGTCAGGACGGCTCACCGACTCGTCCATCTTGTCCAGGAGCGAGATATCGGGGAGTCGAAACTTTCCTTCAGCCGCCATAAAGGTGAACTGCTCCTGCTGGACCTCGGGAGGCCGGGGCTTCGGCTCCGGCTCGGTCTTAACGACGGGGGGGGCGTGGTCCTCCGCCGGGGGCCGTCTCTTCGCCTTCGGCTTGCGGCGCCGGATGGCGCTCTGGAGTGACTGGGACAGACGCTGGACCGTGGTCGAGGAGAGGCCGCCGACCTGTGCCAGAGAAAAAGGGGTCACAATGAGAAGGGAGACGGCGAGGAGCATCCACAGGGTGAGCTGAGCCCCCACCAGATTGAGATAGTAAAGGAGCGTGGATTTCAACAAGAGCCCAGCCATGCCCCCGCTCCCCGGCAGTGGCTCGCCCCAAAGCCGAATCGAAGGATAGTTGAGTGCCGCGAGCCCGCATGTGGCGAAGACCAGGAGGATGCCGCCGAGCACGGCGAGGGCCGGGTGGGACATGGGCCGTTTCGTCAGGAGGCGAAGGGCGCCGAGCGCGAGAAAGATTGGCAGCCAGTAGGCACCGATTCCCATCCCGACGAGGAGAAAGGCGGCGAGATTGGCACCGACTATGCCCACCAGGTTTCGGATCGGGCCGTGACTGGCGGAGCTGGTGAGGAGGTTGGAGTCACTCGCGTGATAGGTGACCAGGCTGAGTAGAACGAGTAGAGCCAGGAAGACAAGGCAGAGGGCGGCAATTTCTCGGGCTGTCTGACTGGATCTAGCGGTCATGGACGTATTCGAATCGTTTCATGGGCAAGCTCGGCGCCTCCTGCGGCCCGCGGGCGAGTGCCTCGCCCCTTTCATACTAAACGTTCTGGGTGGTGTCAATCCCGGGCCAAGGGAGACGCGAAACAGAAGGCGTTGGACCCGCGGTCCGTCCATTGTCAGTCGCCCGTTGTCCATGGTGGAGCGCATAGAGCATGCGGCATAGGGCATGGCGCTGCGTGGCGATAGGTTGGAGGATCGCTCCGCTTGGAGGCAACAAAACCGTGGGCAGAGGACAAGAGGGCAGCGATTCACGTATAACGCCCAACGTTATACGAAAAGAATCTTTGTTCATCCGTGGAAACGTGTCTCCCGTTAGCCATGGTCCCGCAGGGAGCAGGCGGCAGCCTCTCACAGATCGATGATGATGGGTAGGATAACCGGACGGCGTTCGAGAACGTGGTAGAAGAACCGGCGAAGCTGGCGGCGAATCTCTTCCTTGACCTGGGTCCAGTCGGCGCCCCCGCCGTACTGCAGGGCATTCTCGAGCACCTCAATCATGAGGCATTTGGCATCGTCGAGGATGTCCGCCTTGGTCTCTTCAAAGACGAAGCCTCGGCTGGTGATGTCAGGCCCACTGAGGATATGACCCGTATCCTTGTCCACCGCCACCACGGTGATCACGAGGCCGTCTTCCGAGAGATGTCGCCGATCGCGGAGGACGACCTTTCCCACATCTCCCACCCCTTTTCCGTCCACGAAGACGCGCCCCACCTCCACCTTGCCGGCACGACAGCGGCCGTCCGCGTCGAACTCGACGATGTCGCCGTTTTCAGCGAGTACCAGACGGTCCGGCGGGAAGCCCATCTTGGCAGCAAGCTGGAGGTGCTTCACCAGGTGGCGGTACTCGCCGTGGATGGGGATGAAGTACCGTGGCCTGGTGATGTTGAGCATGAGCTTGAGCTCGTCCTGATAGGCGTGTCCCGAGACATGGATCTCCGAGACCGTCTCGTAGATCACCTCGGCGCCGCGGCGGTAGAGATGGTTAATGATGTTGGTGATGGTCTTCTCGTTTCCCGGGATAAACTTGGAGGAGAGGACCACCGTGTCTCCCTTCTTGATCCGGAGTTGGCGGTGATCATCCATGGCCATGCGGGTGAGGGCGGAGAGGGGCTCCCCCTGG
>JAGFXI010000238.1 GCA_017861095.1 Deltaproteobacteria bacterium
ACGGTGGTCGTGCTGGGGCCCGGCGCCTGCGCCCCAGTCCCCCCTACCCCACCGCATATGGCCCCCGCGCGGGAGCTCGCCCTCATGGGCTACTCCATTCAGGTCGGCGCCTTTTCCCGGGTGGAGAACGCTATCCGCCTCACGGCGGTCCTGGAAGGCCGCGGCCTGCGCGCCTACTACTTCCTCCACCGCACCGGTCTCTACAAGGTTCGCTTCGGCGACTACTCCACCTGGGAGAGCGCCTGCACCGACGCCGAGCGCCTGCGGGCCGGGGGCATCATCGATGAGTACCACATCGTCAGTCCGGAAGATTACGCGGTGGCCCAGGAGAGAAAGCTCGGCGGGGAGTACCTGAGAGGAGAGCTCGTCGCAACCGCGAGGAGCTTCATCGGACTTCCCTACCGCTGGGGCGGCGACTCGATTGAAGAGGGCTTTGATTGTAGCGGCCTGACCACGGCGGTCTATCACCTAAACGGTCTCCGTCTGCCGCGGTCGGCAGCGGGGCAGTACCTGGCCGGCGCTCCGGTGGAGCAGAGACAACTCCTCCAGGGTGATCTCGTGTTCTTCACCACATCAGGGAGACGGAAGGTGTCTCATGTGGGGGTTTACGCGGGCGAGGGCAAATTTATCCACGCGCCCGGGGTGGGAAAGACGATCCGCACCGACATCCTCGCCGACAGGTACTACGCCGCTCGATACGTGGGGGCCAGGACCTACATACGGTGAGGATGGTGGGTGAGGGTCTTTTTGGTGGGAGGTGCCCACCCTCCATGTGAACGAGCTGCGATGACCCGACTGGATAGACCATGAACCTCAAGGCGATCACTGACGAACTCCTCGACGAGCTGAGGCCGCTCCGGTTCGGACCGCCCGTGACCCATGTCTACAACCCCCTGGAGTACGCCCGCGAGCCTTACGATGAGTACCTTCGGCGCCACGGGGCTCGACCCAAGGAGGTTGTCCTCGTCGGCATGAATCCAGGCCCTTGGGGCATGGCGCAGACGGGGGTTCCCTTCGGCGAGGTCAACCTCGTGCGGAACTGGCTCGGCATCGAGGCCCCGGTCGGCACCCCGTCGGTGATCAATCCGAAACGCCCGGTTCTGGGCTTCGCCTGTCCGAGAAGCGAGGTGAGCGGGAAGCGGCTCTGGGGCTGGGCCCGCGCGCGATTCGGCACGCCGGAGCGCTTCTTCAGTCGGTTCTTTGTGGCCAACTACTGTCCGCTCCTCTTTCTCGAGGCAGACGGACGGAACAGGACCCCGGACGGGCTATCCCTGTCGCAGCGGAACCCCATGCTCGCAGCCTGTGACCGGGCTCTCCGCCGAACGGTCCAGTGGTTCAGGCCGCGGTATGTGGTCGGGGTCGGTCAATTCGCTGAGGAGCGGGCTCATGCCGCCCTCTCCGGACTCAGGACCATCATCGGTGGCATTACCCATCCGAGCCCGGCGAATCCAAAGGCCAACCGAGGTTGGGAAGCCCTGGCTGAGGCGGAGCTCTTCGCCCTCGGCATCCGAATCTGAAACAAGGAGGAAGAAAGATGATGGAGCTCGTGACGAGAGAAGAGGAGATAGCGGTGCTGACCCTTACGAGGGGCAAGGTGAACGCCTTGGACGAATCCCTTGTCGAGCGGCTTAGCAAGTCCCTCGGGCATCTTGCCTCGGATCGAGACATTCGCGCCGTGATCCTCACCGGGCAGGGGAAATTCTTCTCCTTTGGCTTCGACATTCCTGAGTTCCTGGGCTACTCCAAGGAATCTTTTATCCGGTACCTGACAAAGTTCTGCAACCTCTATACCTCCATGTTCCTCTTTCCCAAACCACTCATCGCCGCATTGAACGGTCACACCATCGCCGGTGGGTCCATGCTGGCCATTGCCTGCGACTACCGGCTTATGACGTCGGGGAAGGCGAAGATTTCGTTGAACGAGATCACCTTCGGCTCCACAGTTCCGGCCGGATCCGTCGAGATGCTCAAGTATTGTGTCGGTCACGGCAATGCGCAGAAGATCCTGTACTCGGGGGCCATGTACTCCGCGGATGAGGCCCGTCAGCTCGGGTTGGTCGATCAGATATGCCCCCCTGAAGCCCTGCTTGGCACTGCCAAACAAGTGGCCAAGGATTTTGCCCAAAGGGACAGCGCCGCCTTCAGGAACATCAAGGGTCTACTCCGAGGATCCGTGGCCCAGGAGATGGCAAGAAAAGAGAAGGACAGTATCCTGGAATTCGTGGATATCTGGTACTCGGAGCAGACCTGGAACCGCCTTAAGGGCATCCAGATTCATGGGTAGCCCGCATTATGCACGAGACGCCGTAGCGAGATCGTGGAGATGGCCGAGCCACCGGGCAACCGCAGGGTCTCGGACCTGAGGCGTACTTGTCAGTACGTCGCAAGGTTCGAGACCCGAGGACGCCCGGGAGGATGGCCATATCCGCGGTCGTAGCCGGTGCTTCGTGCATAATGCGGGCTAGGGCTCCGCGGCTTGAGCCAGGCCCACTTCCGTTGACAAGGAGACGTCCGCCAGGTACCCTTCCGGACACACCCCGGTCAGGTTGTTCTCCGTTTCATCGGTCGCGTGCAAGTTTTAGATAGCATCTCCGGAGGGTGATGGCGCAGGCCCGGGAAATGCACGATCGCCGTTCGCACAGGAGCCGCAGCGATGGACATCCAGGAGATTCAGCTAAGAGACCTTGACGTCAAGAGATTCATCGCCGAGAAGACCAGGGAAATTTCTTCACTCGTCGGTGATGGCACCGCCATCAACGCCCTCTCGGGCGGCGTTGATTCTTCCACCGTTACCCTCCTGGCCCATCGGGCCTTGGGTTCCAGACTGAAAACCTACTTTATCGATAACGGAATCATGCGGGAGGCTGAGCCCGAGCGGATTGTTGCCCTCTTCCGGCAGCTCGGGGTCCCGGTGGAACTCGTTGACGCCAAGGCAGAATTCTTCACGGCCTTGAAGGGCGTGACCGATCCCGAGGAGAAACGGCAGGCGATTACCGATGCCTTTTACAAGGAGGTATTCGGGCGGCTCGTCCGAGAGAGCGGCACCAGGTATCTCCTCCAAGGCACCAACTACACCGATGTTGAAGAGACCGTCGCCGGCATAAAGAGACAGCACAACATCCTGGAGCAGCTTGGTATCGACACCCAGAAGGAGTACGGCTACAGGGTGATCGAGCCCGTGATCCAGCTCCGGAAACCGGCTGTCAGGGAGGTGGCAAGAGCCCTTGGGTTGCCGGATGAGATCTGGCAGCGACCGCCCTTTCCAGGCCCCGCCCTGGCCGCACGGATCATCGGCGAGGTGACGCCGGAGCGGGTGGCCATCGTTCGCCAGGCCACGCAGATTGTGGAGGAGGAGCTGAGCGACACCCGTGCTTTCCAGTATCTTGCCATTCTCCACGAAGACCGGGTGACCGGGATGCGCCAGGGCAAACGGGATTTCGGGCTCCAGATCGAAGTCCGCTGCTGGGAAAGCACCGACGCCCAGATCGGCTCCCCCACGCGGCTCTCCTTTGATACTCTGGAGACCCTGGCGGAGCGGATCACGACCGAAGTCCCAGGCGTGGTGAGCGTCACCTACAACGTCACCCGGAAACCGCCCTCCACCATCGAGGCGGTCTGAGAGTCCCGGCTCAGAATTTGCAGTGATTTCCGCAGACCTTGTCGGGGAAAAGACGACCGCCAGCCCGAGTCACGTGATCGACGAGAGACCATGTCGAAGAAACTGCACCTCTCGAAGAAGGTAACCGCGCTCCTCGTTTACGGCCGGCCTCCCCTCGTCTTCGGCGGGATGATCTGCGCTGTTGCCGTCATGTGGACCCGGAGCCCCGTCCTCTATACCCTCGGCGTGACCCTCCTCTTCATTTCCATGACCTTCGACCTCGTGGACGGCTGGTTTGCCGCCCGTTTCGAGCCCCATCCCACCCTGGCTCACCTGGCCGATCGGCTCATGGACAAGATCGTTTACTCCATCATTTTTCCCCTGGTCGCAGCGGGGATGATGTGGAGACTCATAACCATCTCCCCCAACCTCAACAAAGGAGAGCTCCTCCACGCCATCCTCGTCCTCCTCCTCTGCGTCACCGTTCTCATCAGAGACAATTTCGCCCATTTCATGCGCGGCTTCGCCACCGGCCCGGAGCCGGAATACGCCGAGTTCACCCGGCTGCGAACCATCGTCGCCGCTCCGGTAGGCGCCCTGCTCTACGCTCATGCCTTCTACATTCCTGAAGGGCCGGCCTCCCAGATCTACTTCTGGATCTCGAAGCTCGCCACCTTGCCGCTTCGCACCCTCTTCGTCATCGAGATCAT
>JAGFXI010000239.1 GCA_017861095.1 Deltaproteobacteria bacterium
GGCCGCCGCCGATTGTCAGGTGTCCGCCCGCCAAGGCGGTGACCGCCTCGGCGCCGCCGGAAAAGGGCACGGTCGTGATCTGAACGCCCGTCCTCTTGGAAATGGACCTCATGACGAGATCCACGGCACCCGCCGCGGTGGAGACGGCGGCAGTGACCTTGTTCCCCTTCTTGGCCCAGTCGATCACGTCCTTTAAGGTCTTGAAATCCGATTTCCCGCTCACGCAAACCACGACCGAGTGGATCGAGATCCTTGCGACCGGGGTGATGTCCTTGAGCGGGTCGAACGGCATCTTCTGCAGGTGCGGCATGACCAGATCATGTCCCGAGCCCTGCCCGAAATAGAGGGTGTACCCGTCCGGCTTGGCGCGGACGACGTATTCCTCCCCCATGACCCCGCCGGCCCCGGGCTTGTTGACGATGACCCAGGGCTGAGGGCTGTACTTTGTCCAGATCTTCTCGATGGTCCGGGCCAGCAGGTCGGTGGATCCACCCGGCGCCCAGGGGACGATCACCTGGATCGGCTGGGTCGGGTATTTCTCGGCAGCGAGGCACAGCCCCCCGATCATAGAGATGGAAACCAGGATAACGACGAACAACAGGGTTACTTTACGGATGTGCATCATGAGGATCCTCCTTCTTCAATAATGGGTTAGTCTTCATCACGCCCAATCATCCCTTTTCCTGAGGCAAGAGGGCGTGAGCCCGCCTTTCCTCGTTTCTTTTGTATGCTCCTTTTCACAAACTGTCTGAGGGATCTCTCGACCATGGGTCCCAGTACGAAGGCAAGCGGCAGGGGGGTCGGGTCAAATTTCAGCTTTCGCATCAGGTAGCCCAGCACGGCGAAGAACAGCATGGAGTAGATGTCGAAGGTCTGGTTTTGGACGCTGTAGACGCCGACCGTCGTGAACAGGACGATGATGGGGGCCAGAATGGAGTAAGGCACACGGAGCATCTGCACCCAGAGACCGACGAGCGGCAGGTTCAGGACGAGGAGCATCACGTTCCCCACGTACATCGAGGCGACCACACCCCAGAAGACTTCTGCATGCTCCTTGATCAGAAAGGGCCCAGGGGTGATCCCCTGGATCATCAGGGCCGCGAAGATCATGGCGATCGAGGCGTTCCCAGGAATGCCCAGGGTCAGAAGCGGGATGAAGGACGAGGTTGACGCGGCATTGTTCGCCGATTCCGGCCCGGCCACCCCTTCAATGGCACCGCGGCCGAATTCCTCAGGACGCCTGGCGCACTTTTTTTCGATGGCATAGGAGGCGAGCGAGGAGACGACGGCGCCGCCGCCGGGGATGATCCCGATGAAAAAGCCGGTAACTGAACCGCGGAGGATCGACCACTTTGCATCGGTCCAATCTCTGAGCGTCGGGAAAACCTTGCCGATCTTCGTTGTCACGATTTCCGTCTCGAAGGTCGACTCGAGATTGTAGAGGATTTCGCCGAGGCCGAAGACCCCCATTGCGAGAGTCACGAAGTCGAACCCGCCCTGGAGGCCGATACTCCCGAAGGTGAAGCGGATCTTTCCGGAGATGGGGTCGAGGCCTACCATCGCCAGAAGCAAACCGACAAAGAGGATGATCAACCCCTTGACGACCGACCCAGCCGAGAGGGTCACGGCCAGCAGGAGCCCAAGAGCCATCAAGGCGAAATATTCGGGAGGTCCGAAGGCGAGGGCGAATTCGGCTAGTGGTGGTGCGAAGAAGGTCAAGCCGACAACGGCAATCGTGCCGGCGACGAACGATCCGATCGCAGCGATGCCCAGGGCCGCTCCCGCGCGTCCTTTCTTCGCCATCTGATAACCGTCAATGCAGGTGACGACGGAAGCCGCCTCGCCGGGGAGATTGAGGAGAATGGAGGTGGTCGAGCCTGCGTACATGGAGCCGTAGAAGATCCCCGCCATCATGATGATCGAGGTCACAGGGGAGTGGATGACGTAGGTGATCGGGAGGAGAAGGGCAATGGTCGCGGCCGGCCCGAGGCCCGGAAGGACGCCAATGGCCGTGCCGATGAGGGCTCCGAGAAAGGCAAACAGCAGGTTCGTCCACGTGAGTGCGATCGAAAATCCTTGAAGCAGTCCATGAAACAGTTCCATGGGTCGGTTGCTCCCTTAGCGGATGAAGAATTCCGGAGGAACAGGCACCTTGAGAAAACGGTTGAAAAGGAGATACATCGCGAGAGCCCCGAGAAAAGAGATCAGGATCGTCTTGAACCACCCCTCGCGTTCGACCAGCAGTTGCCAGGCGACCATGAAGACGAGGGTCGAGGTGATATAGCCGACCGCCTCGATGGCCCATGCATAGACGAGCATCAGACCGACGGCCATGGCCGGTTTGACCCAGCGTCCACCCTCAAAGAAAGATTCTTGATCGCCTCCAAAACCCCCTGAAATCACGAACCAGCAGGCACCGAGGATAACGAGCGCAATGCCCGAAAGAAAGGGCAGAAACCCAGCGTCGGGCTGGAAAATAGAGCCAAGCTTCAAAACAGCATATCCGTAGTAGACGACCGCCAATCCGCCGATGACGACGAACACTGCAGCGATGCGTTCATGTCGCTTCACTGGCTCTTCTCCTTCCTCCGATAATAGGAAGCGAAAGCAGGGCATCAGGAATGATGACGACCTTGGCACCAGGTCGTCTTTTGAGCTCCCGATCCAGGGCCTGCTGGAGCGTGGGGGCCGACTCCAGGTGAATTCGCGCCAGGTCCTTCGGAGGGATCTGACAATCGGTCATGACGATCCGCGCCTCCTGGAGGATCCACCCCAGGATGAGTGCCTTCTGGTCTCCTGGTGCGTAACCGTCGCAGGCGGACCGGACGATCTCCTCGGCGCTGTTGCATCGGGACATCCAGTCCACATAGCCTGGCTTCCCGAAGCCGTCCTCGCAACTGGCAGGGATGAGCAGCACGCCTCCTTTGGTGACCACCGGCCTGGGCCCGAAGACCGACGAGTTGGCCGCACGGGTCGCTTGATAAAGGTCCCGGTTTTTAGGGTAGATCACGCCGGTGACCAGGATATCCCCCTGATATTCAAGCTCCACCTCGACCATGGCGCGAGCGAACTTGACGCCTTCCTCGAAGGCCTCAACCGGGTCTCCGGCCACCACCCTCACCAGTTCCTTTTTCCCTGTCTGTACGCAGTTCACGATAAAATCGAGTCCCACGGCTGTGGCAGCCTCCGTGAGAAACTCACGGAAAGGGTTGTTCTCGATCATGCCTATGCGGGTGCGCTTCATCATTTCATAATTGTGGGTGGCGGCGATGGTGGCTTCCCCGGCGACCCCTACGGCGAGGCTTTTCACACCGCCGCTGTACCCGGCAAAGAGATGGGTTTCGATGACGCCCGTCGAAATGCGCACGTCCGCCTCAGCCACCTGGCGGTTGACGACGAGGGGGACCCCGTGTCGGGACGTACCCAGATCCTTCAACCCCTGCCTATCCCATGCATTGTGATTGACAAATCTCAATCGTTCGACCAGATCCGCGCCGAACTTCGCGCTCATCTCTTCCCTGGTGTTGGGTCGATGGGTGCCGGTGGCGACGACAACCGTGATATCCTCGGTTCCGACGCCGCCCAACTGGAGTTCCTCTAGGATCAAAGGCAGGATGATTTCCTCAGGCAGTTTCCTGGTGATATCGGTGACGATGATGGCCGCCTTCTGGCCCGGCTGCACCATGCCGGAGAGGCGTTTGGACCCTATCGGATGGAGGATCGCATCCCGTGTCGCCTGCCTCGCATCCGGGAGGACCGGCATGGGTTTGTTGCTCACCAGCGTGCAGTCGACGTCGTCGGGCAGGGTCAGTTCGATCATCCGATGGCCATTGGGTACGGCATAGGTCTGCATCGTTCGTCTCCCCTGGCGGGTGGAGTCCGGGGGCATATCTCCTTGAGTTCACGGAGACGCAGGTTCTCGAACCAAATGGTCCTTCTCTGCGAACCTCCGTGGTCTCTAGCTAAGAGGGCGAGAGACGGTGGACAGCCCCATCTCCTCCAAGACCTTGCGCAGTTTTTCCCGATTCTCTCGGCTCATGGGCCCGACCGGAGGGACCGCAGGTCCCGCCTCTATCCCGATCATGTTCAGGGCTTCCTTGATCACCACGGGAAACGTCCCCAGACCGAAGGCGATGCGCAGCGGCGCCAGGCGGTACTGAGCCTCGAGGGCCCCCTTGTGATCGCCTGCCACAAAGGACTCATAGATCGCGACAGGCACACGGGGGTCCACATTGGCCGTGGCCGTGATGGATCCGGTTCCTCCATAACAGAGGGTAGCATAGATGAGCGTGTCCCTGCCTGCAAGAACATGGAAGTTCATGCCGCGGGTAATACGGATATACTCACCACTGAGGGTCATGTCGCCGCTCGAATCCTTGATGCCGACGATGTTCTCTACCCCGGCCAATTCCTTGACCGTGGCCGGCGGCATGACCACGCCCGTCCGATCCGGGTTGGAATAGAGCAGCACGGGCAGATCCGGGACTGCCCTCGCAATGGTCAGGTAGTGCTGCACCAACTCCTGCTGCGTCGGGACGATGAAGTAGGGAGTGATGATGGAGACGGCGGATGCCCCCAGATCGCGGGCCATCAGAGTGAGATCGACCGCCTCCTTGGTGGTGACGGCGCCCGTTCCCGCGTAGACGGGCACTCGGCCGGCGGTTTCGTCAATGACGCATTTAAGGACAGCCCTTTTCTCTTCCGCCGTGAGCGAGAAAAACTCGCCTTGACTACCCACAGGGAAGAGCCCATGTACCCCGCCATCAATCAAGTGGCTGACGAGCTTGCGTAAGGCTTTCTCTTGAATCCGACCTGCGGCATCCATGGGCGTGACCATTGCGGGGA
>JAGFXI010000240.1 GCA_017861095.1 Deltaproteobacteria bacterium
TTGCTCCGGGACTGTCGCCGTCAAAGACATGCAACTTAACCCCGTAACCGGTCCCAAAGGCAAGCATGCCTAGAACGCACGTTACAACCGTCACTACTAGCACTCGCCTCTGACAACGCTTCATGTTGCCCTGTCCGCTATTAAGTAACTGCTTGACGCAATACCTTATCAGCACGGGTAAGTCTGATGTCAACCCCCCTATTCCATTTTGATGGAGGTCGCGTCATAAAGGAATACGTCGGAGAGAGTATTTCGGGGGAAAAAAGAGTGTATACGCTGATACGGTCAGAACGTTGGGGCGCAACCTGGCTTGCCTGCAGGATGGGGATGAGTCCAAAACCCCTAGGCATTCATCGGAATCTGCGATCGCGAAGGACTGCGAAGGTTGATGACTTCGTAAGAAGTCGCCACGGTAGACGGCACAGGAAAAAGCTCCAGATGCAAGGCGCGCGAATCTTGAGGCATGAGGCGTACATAGACGTACGCCAATGACGAAAGATGACGCGCAATCCCGCGCCTCGCGGGACAGATGGACTTTTTACGAAGCCGTCAAGGTTGGGCCGTTCTGTTCCAAGTGGATAACACTCTACGAAACCAGACTGTGTGTCGTGATGAGATAGGCAAACGTTGATCGGACTGGTAGGGATCATATATGGTCCGACCGTCGGCGCTCGCTGTTTTCACGATGGCACAAGATGTGGTGAGCGGTCAAGGATTCCTCGCGATGAGGGGAAAACCACAACTGGCTGAGTTGAGAGCGCCGATCTTACCGTAGAACACACGGGTCCTTCTTGCCGCTTTACCGCACTTATTCAAGCGGAGGTGTCGAACGAGAAGCGAAGGAACGGCCGCGCCGTCTAAAGGCACAGGGCAGGAGGCGAAAGCGGTCGAAGGCGGCCGTCAAGAGGAGACCATGAACCAGGCCCGCCATGGGGACGGGCAAGGTCCGGGCACGACAGCCTGGAAACGGGACGGGGGCCCCGGGAGGCGCACTGGAATTCGTATCCAACGCCCGGGGGGACATGGCCAAGTCATGAGGGTAAGTTATGGGCCGCAAGACCGGAGGCGGGGTCGAGAGGCCGGCGAGAAATGCAAGGCGTATGGCTGAGCAACAGGACAAAAGGCTCGAGCGCGAGGAAAGGCGCCGGGCCAAGAGGGAGGACCAAGGTCCAGGGTTCGACGACCTCTCCCGTCGGGTTGAGGTGATGGGGTTCGCCGTGCATAAAGGGAGACCACTTAGTGCCAGGGGAAGAAGGCGAAGGGGATGACCCGGGGCGAGGCCGCAGCCCGAAGGCATGTCAGTTGCCCGACTTGATCTTGTAAAAGACATCGTGCTCTATCGACTTCCGGGGTAATCGGACCGCCAGGCCCTGCCTGTGCATCTTATCCATACAGACTATAACGCGCAACTCGATATCGCGGCGGGGGATGGTCTTGAAGGACTCCTTTAGGGTGGCTGTGATTTGATCCAGGCTGACCGGTTCCCCGGTTTCTTCCGCGATCCATCTTGCAGCCGCGATCACCTCGGAACAATCGGCCTCTTCACCCACTTTGCCTTGCTTCCATTCCGCCATGGTTCCCCCCTCTCGGTCATCCTCGAAACGCCGGAATACTTTGCTTTCATCGACTATTCGTTCCAGACACATCCAAGCCACTCACGGTTTGATGCCCGAGGCGAAGGCCCGTCACTTGCCCTGGACGATGGTGCAGGAGACGTCTTGCGCTGGTGACCTCCGGGGCTCGATGGTTTCAGGGTGGCACAAGATGTGATGAGCGGTCAAGGATTCCTTGAGATTGGGGCGCAGGATGAGAACTCAATAGCACCGGAGGTGAGATCGGCGATCCTGGGGCAAAATAGCGCCACAGTTTACGGGGAGGTGGACTATGAGCCCGCCGCACACCCTATGCTGGGCCACCCTCCGGGGCCGTTTTCATTGCTTTAAGGAGGAGAAGCCGGGACCAGACATGAAGGTCATCACCAGTTGGTCACCCTGAGAGTCAACCTGATACGAAACGCCCTCCCCACCAAGTAGATCAAAGACCAGCCGTACTCTGTCCTCGTGAAGACCCACCCGGACCTTTGCCACCAAGGGATGGGTCAACGGGACCGGACCTTTCACTTGACTGGACGTGACGCCCAAAAGATCAATCACAATTCTGGGCGGATTGCTCAAGCGGAAGGCACGGTACTGAGCGAGGCGGCCGTTCCCACGGACATAGACCCTCAGTATCTCATCTGTGGTCACTGGTTCGATAGTTAGGACCTGTGCTGCGAGAGCCGTCGCAGGGGATGCCGTTGGTGGAGACAGTGGACCCTCCTGGACCGATCGAGGACCGATAGCTTGCGGTGGCGATGGAGCAGGGGCTGGGGAAATGTCGAATCTTGCCGGTATGCTACCTGCGTCAATTTGGGCCGTTCTGGTATCGGATGGAGGGGTGGCAGTGTCGAAGATCACCTGAATGTACTCCCCCTCTTGGCCAGCCCTGAACGACCTGTCACGGCGCAAACGGATCTCAACCTCGGCTAAGGGCTGGGACCCCGTAACCAGTGTTGTGGCTTTGACTGCGGCAATCGTCTCATTGGGTGTGGCCGGGGTTACTATCGTGGGCCTACACACGGTATTAGGGAGATTCACCACCACCCGCAGCGGATTGACAGCCTTACTGATGCGATACTTCATGCCCCCCGAGCCCCGGAGTACAACACGCCATTGACCGTCCCGGTAGACCACCCTGATCTCGGTGAGCACGTGGTTGCCCTTCGCAGCGAGAGGTTCGACGGCGGGGAGGTCAGCAGGGATGGCCGTATGGGCACTCGGCCACACCATAGGAATTGATCCCAAGATACAAAGGACGATCCATCCCGCTTTCAGGCAGTTTGTACCACGCCTCATCGTTACCTCCACCAGCGGGGCTATGATGGCCTGTTTGAGAAGCAGGGTGTTTCAGTTCCCCGTTGCATCGCCGAAAGTGCATGGGCTGTTCGTAATGTGGCCTACACTGTGATGGGCTGTCGACGTAAGGAGTCCGTTGGCATGTGCATCCATGAAGGAGCTGCCTTACGACGGTGGCAATTCAGCGCCCTCGAGGTTACCCGAGAGCAGCTAGTACTTATCGAAACACGATGCCACAACCAGGACTGGTGAGAAAATGGACAAAGAAAGGCGTCAGCTAACTTGCCACTTCATCCAGGTGAAACTTGACCCTTCCCTCCTTCAGGACGAGCTCCTTTGCCTCCCGCAACGGAAAATCATACTCGATGATGGCAAGGGTCAGGTCAAAAAGGACGCGGGTGTCGAGGAAAATGATGTCCTCCAGAGACTCCTCGTCGTCACCGGTATAGGCGAGATTCCGGTACCGCGGATCGATCCTGACGTCATGGTTGAGAATGAGGCCACCCTTCGCCTCGCTACCGAGACCGGAGAAGTGAAGCTCACGCCAGAGCTGCGCTATGTATTTGACAGGAGGGTAGGTTCTGTTCGTGGATTTGATCTTGAAAAGGAACTTTCTTCCGTCTTGTTCTACAAGAATATCCCCTGTGAATCCGAGCGATTTCGTGTTTTCCACATCTGACACTTGGAACTGCCAATACGTGCGAAACACATTCACCACCGCAGTCTTGAGTTGATCGTCGGTGGCATACAGGAGGCTCCGCACATCCTGGTAACGTTTCTTGAGCTCCTCCTTCTGTGCCCGCAGTTCGCCAATTCTTCTCTCCATCTCCTCTTGGCAACGGGTGACCTCCTCCTCGAGGTTGTGCACGCACTTGGGATAGAAACCATCACCTGCCACCCAATCGATTCCCTCCGACCTGGCACTTGGGGCCGGCTTGGGCACAGGCACGATGAGCCCATCCGTTTCTTTCACCACAGTTTGGGCCGTGGACTCCCCTCCCTTGTCGAGTTCCTTGAGAACCGCACTCTCAATGCCTGGGGCTTCTTCTGGGGGAGCAAGGGGATCCGGTTCGCTAACTCCCGGGAGCTCGTCAAGAAGATCCCCAGCCTCATCGAGTGCGAAGAATGCGCCAAGTAACTCCTCAACGTGCAGGTCCGGCGCCCCCCTATCCCCTCCATCCCCCTGTAAGTCTTCGGCCGCGCCCGGTGCCGTCCCAACCTCCACCACCGCGGTGTCAGATTGAGCCTCTTCTTTGAAGCTATCCTCTCCCTCTGCGGGAGGGATTCCAGAGCTCATCTCGGGCTCGAGCCCCGACGGAGCTTCCAGCGAGTCCTTCTCCTGAGTCCCTTTTTCCACAGCTCCCCCGCCTTCTCCCCCGGTGTCAGTTGGATTCGGGCCCATGACACCTCCATTCTGATCGTGCTCGATCTCCCCCTCGACTACCTCAGTCAGATTAATGATCTGGTCCTCGGGGACATTGAAATCCGGATCTCGCTCGTGAGCAGCCTCGCTCGCCCCTGGGACTACCGGCCCTTTTCCCGGATATGCTCGCATCATAAGCCTCTCGAAGACCCCAGGATCCTTGGTCACGCTTCGCCGCGCCATGGCCTCTCCTCCCGTTTTCCAACCTTTTCCGGTCTCCAGCGCCCTGAAAATCCGAGAGAGATTGCTCGGCACCTTCGGCATACCACCTGCCGCCCTTGAAAAGAGACCTTTACGGCGGTTGATACGTGTGATGAGTAATCCTAACGCTGAGGGAGCCAGTAGCATCGTTCACCTCTGGGCACCGGCTCCGCACTCGGTGAAT
>JAGFXI010000241.1 GCA_017861095.1 Deltaproteobacteria bacterium
GTCTGGCTGCTCCAGGGGATCTGGCTCACCATCCAGCTGGGGCTGATTGCCTGGATCATCGCCCTCGTTCTCGGCGTGATCATCGGGACCATGAGGATCTCGCCCTGGCCATGGGTCAGGCGGATCGGCACGGCGTACGTCGAGGTCTTCCGGAACATCCCCTTCCTGGTCCAGCTCTTCTTCTGGTACTTCGCCGGACCCATGATCTTCGGCCAGGCCATGATGTTCAAGATCAATGCAATCTCGGGCCTCAACTACTACGTGGCCATCATCGGCCTCGGCCTCTATACCGCCTCGCGGGTGGCGGAGCACGTTCGTGCCGGCTTCGCTTCCATTGCTCGGGATCAGTTCCAGGCGGCACTCTCGACCGGCCTCACCGAAATCCAGATGTACCGTTTCGTCATCATCCCCTATGCGCTTCGGATCATCATCCCGCCCCTCACCACGGAGTTCCTCACCATCTTCAAGAATTCCTCGGTCGCCATGACCATCGGGGTCGCCGAGACCACCTTCATGAGCTACAAGATCGACTCCGATACCTTCCACGGGCTGGAGGCGACCACAGGGGCCATGGCGGTCTATCTCCTCATCGGTCTTGCGGTGGTGAAGCTCATGGGAATGATCGAGTCGCGCTTCAGGATAGCCGGCCTGGTGGGGAGGAAATGACCATGTTCGATGCGGTCTGGAGAAATCTCCCCTATCTCCTCGGCGGGTACTGGGTGACGGTGAAGCTCACCTTTTTTGCCCTCATCGGCGGAATAACCCTCGGCGTCCTCGTGGGTCTGGGCCGAATCTGGGGGAATAACCCTCGGCGTCCTCGTGGGTCTCGGCCGAATCTCCAAGAAAAAGTGGATCTACTACCCGGTGACGTTCTACGTCAACCTCATCCGGAACATTCCCCTGATCCTGGTGATCTTCTGGTTCTACTTTGTCATGCCCATCATTGTGGGGAGGCCCATGGACCCCTTCCCGTCGGCGGTGATCTCCTTTATCGTCTTCGAGGCGACCTACTTCGGCGAAATCCTTCGGGCCGGGTTCCAATCGGTGAGCCGGGACCTTATCCAGGCGGGCTATTCCACCGGCCTCACATACTGGCAGACAACCCGCTATCTCCTGGTACCCATCGCCTTTCGCCGCATGCTGCCGAGCATGATCACCCAGAGCATCGTGACCTACCAGGATACGAGTCTCGCCTTTGTCATTGGGCTGCCGGAGCTGGTTCGGAGAACCGCTATCGTCGACGGGCTGGAAGTGCGGTCCATCCAGCTCTTCGGCTTCGTGGCCGTCGTTTTCTTCATCACCTGCTACCTCGGCTCAATCGTCAGTCGGCGCTTCGAGGTGCAGAGGGAAAGAGGATTCTAGGCCCATGATCGAGATCAGGGACATGAGCAAGTGGTACGGCGACTTCCAGGTTCTGAGCCGCATCAACGAGGTGATTCATCGGGGGCAAACCGTGGTGGTGTGCGGCCCGAGCGGCTCCGGAAAGAGCACCCTTCTCCGCTGCATCAACGGTCTGGAACCCTTTCAGGAAGGCGAAGTCCTCGTGGACGGAGTCTCGGTGAGCGATCCCTCGACCAACCTCTACAAGCTGCGGCAGAAGATCGGCATGGTCTTCCAGCGATTCGAGCTCTATCCCCATATGACCGCGCTCCAGAACATCACTCTCGCCCCGCTCAAGGTGAAGAAGAAGACTCGCGAAGAGGCGGGGAAAAAGGCTATGGAGCTTCTCGCGCGGGTTGGGATCCCCGACAAGGCCGACTCCTTTCCCGCCAACCTCTCGGGGGGGCAGCAGCAGCGGGTCGCCATCGCCCGCGCCCTCGCCATGGAGCCGGAGGTCATGATGTTCGACGAGCCCACCTCGGCCCTGGACCCGGAGATGATCAAGGAGGTGCTCGACGTCATGATCAACCTGGCGAAAGGCGGGATGACCATGGTGGTGGTTAGTCACGAGATGGGGTTCGCCAGGGAGGTTGCGGACGAGATCATCTTCATGGACGAGGGAAAGATCATCGAGCGAGGGACCGGCGAGGAGTTCTTCAAGAACCCGAAGAGCGAGAGGACCAAGGATTTCCTGAGCAAGATCCTCATCTGAGGCGCAAGGCGTAAGGACCGAGCAACAAAAATCCAGGAATCAGAAGCCAGAAGGAGTCAGGAGACAGCAGAAGACGCAACGCTTAAGGGGTGAAATTCGAGGAGTCAGGAGTTAGAGTCGGGAGTGAAAGCTCACGGGCTGCTACCCCAAGCGGTTTCGACATTTCTATCGCGGCTGGAAGCCGCTTCCACAGGATCAGGTCTTTTGATCCTGTCTGTGGGAGAGGCTTCTAGCCTCGATTTTTAGCAGCACATGTGAGGTGGGCATCGCCCACCGAAAACGGACGACTACAGTATCATGGCGGAGAAGGTAATCGGTATTCTCGGGGGAATGGGGCCGGAGGCGACGCTGAGCCTTTTCGAGAAAATTATTGCCAACACTCCTGCAACGAGGGACCAGGATCACCTTCGAGTGATCATCGACAGCAACGCGAAGATCCCGGACCGGACTCCGGCGATTCTCGGTCAGGGGAATAGCCCGGTTCCGGCCATGGTCGAGAGCGGCCGGACCCTTGAACGGGCGGGAGCGGATTTTGTCGTCATCCCCTGCGTCTCCGCTCACTTCTTCCTCGATGAGCTCCGGGCGCAGCTCGCCCTCCCAATCCTTTCTCTCTTTGACGCGGTAGCGGAAGAGCTGGAGCGACAGCAGCCGGTTCCGGCTGCGGTCGGGCTCCTCGCCACAACCGGCACCATCCACGGGGGAAAATTTCAGGAACGACTCCAGAAGAGCAGGATGGATACGTTGGTACCCGGGCTCGACGATCAGAAACGGGTCATGAGTGTCATCTACCGGATCAAGGCCACCTCCTCCGGCTCCGGTCGCGAAGAGATGAGATCCGAGCTCCGGTCGGTGGTCGCTGTCCTTGTCGACCGGGGAGCGCAGGCGATCGTGGCGGGATGTACGGAGATTCCTCTCGTGTTGCGTTCCCAGGATGTGCCAGTTCCCTTCTTCGACTCTCTCCTTGTCCTCGCTCGGGCCGCCATCGTCGCGGCCGGGCGACGGCCCCTTGCGAGACCCTGAGATTCAGCCTGAACGGGATCAAGAGCGCATGGTGGACGGCTCTCAGGCCGCAAGCCGGGAGAAGTCCGCCAGACGGCGGAATAGTCCGGCCACCCGGGAGAGCAAGGCGAGGCGGTTCTGGCGGATCGCCATATCTTTATCCAGGACCAGGACGTCGTCGAAGAAACAATCGATCGGTGCCTTTAGTCGCACAAGGCACTGAAGGGCGGCACCGTAATTTTGGCCGGTCAGGAGCTTCCTCAACTCCTCTTCGGAGGTGGTGAGATCCCGGTAGAGATCCTTCTCGGCCTGGGTCGTGAACTTGAGGGGATCCACGGCGGCGCCCACCTCCTCCTTGAGGATGTTCACCACTCGTTTTACGGTCACCAGAAGCGGGCCGAAGTCCTCGCGGGCCCTGAATGCCTTAAGGGCGTCGATCTTCACCATGGTCTCCACGAGGGGATCGAGGTGGTAGGCGAGAACCGCATCCACCACATCCTGCGGATAGCCCTGGCCGGTGAGAAGGTTCTCGAACCTAACTCGGAAGAATTCGAGCACGGCCTTACGAGTCTCCGCCGCCGGCTCGGTGAGCTTTCCGTCGAGGCCGATCATGGCGCGGTCGACGAGATCGGCAACGGACAAGGGGAGTTTCTTCTCGAGGATGATGCGTATGATGCCCAAGGTCTGCCGCCGGAGGGCGAAGGGGTCGGCGGTGCCGGAGGGGATCTGGCCGATACCGAAGCATCCCACCAGGGTGTCCATCTTGTCGGCGATGGAGATGAGGGCTCCGGGCATGCCGGAGGGCAGATCGCCGCCGGCGTGGGTGGGCAGGTAGTGCTCGTAGATCGCCTGGGCGACCGCCTCTTGTTCGCCGGCGCTCCGGGCGTAGGATCGGCCGATGGCGCCCTGGAGCTCGGGGAACTCACCCACCGTTCCGGTAACGAGGTCCGCCTTGCAGAGGTAGGCGGCCCGGCTCACGAGCCCTTTGTCCGTGGGGGCCACCTTGTCGGCCATGTACTCGGCGAGGGCTCTGAAGCGCTCCATCTTCTCGTACGAAGTCCCGAGTCTGGAGTGGAAGATAACACTCTTGAGCTGTTCCGCCCGGGCCGCGAAGGGCACTTTCTGGTCCTCGACAAAGTAGAACCGGGCATCTTCCAGGCGCGCCCGCAGCACCCGCTCGTTGCCCTTGGCCACGACTTCAGGATTGCGGGTGAGAGTATTATTGACGGTGACGAAGTGGGGCATGAGCTTGCCGGCGCCGTCCACCACGGCAAAGTAGCGCTGGTGCTGGCGCATGGCGGTGATCGGGACCTCTTGCGGCAGCTCCAGGTATGGCCGGTCGAACCCTCCGCACACGGCGCTCGGGTACTCGACGAGCTGGGTGACCTGGTCGAGGAGGGCCTCATCCGAGAGGATCTTCCCGCCCTTTTCCTCGGCAGCAACAGCAATGACCTGGCGGATACGGGCCTTGCGCTCTTCGATGTCCACGATGACGAAGCGGTCCCGGAGAAGACCAACGTAGCGGTCGAGATCGGTGATCTCGAAGGGGCCCGGACTCATGAAGCGATGTCCCCGGGACGTCCTCCCGCTCGCGATGTTCCCGAAGGTGAAGGGGACCACATCCTTGCCGAGGAGGGCGACGATCCAGTGGATGGGGCGGGCGAAGTGCACCTTGAGCGCCCCCCAGCGCATGGACTTGGGAAAGGGGATGTTTTGGATGAGCTCCGGCAGCATGTCGGCGAGGAGCTCCCCTGTGGCCAGACCCGGCTGGTGCCGAGAGAGCACCAGGTACTCGCCTCGGGGCGTCTGCTTGACCTGGAGCTCCTCCACGGTCACTCCCTGGGCCCGGGCAAAGCCGAGGGCCGCCTTGGTGGGCTTTCCCGCTGCGTCGAAGGCCGCCTGTTTCGGTGGGCCCGTGACTCACCCGCTGGTCGGTGAGGCTCTTGTCGAACATGGTGGCCATGGCCTCCAAGGCCGGCTCGATGTAACCCGCCGGGATCTCCTCTGTTCCTATCTCGAGCAAGAAATCGTTCGCCATAACGTCCCTCGTCTCTCGTCCGCTTGCGACGGGTGACAATGGTGAAAACAGGCTGCTGCTCACCAGCGGTTCAGAAGGGGATAGCCCATCTCCTTGCGCTGCTCCAGGTAGAGCTGGGCGGCGAGGCGGGCAAGGTTTCGAACCCGAGCGATGTAGTTGGTCCGTTCCGCCGTGCTGATGGCGCCCCGAGCGTTCAACAGGTTGAAGGTGTGTGAGCACTTGAGGCAGAAATCGTAGGTCGGCAGCACGCGCTTCTGCTGGGACATGCGGAGGGACTCGGCCTCGTACATGGTGAAGAGCTTGAAGAGCATCTCCACGTCCGCCTCTTCGAAGTTGTAGTGGGACCACTCCACCTCACCCTGATGATGGACGTGCCCGTAGGTGATCTTGTCGTTCCAGCGCAGGTCGTAGACGTTGTCCACTCCCTGCAGGTACATGGTGATTCGCTCGAGGCCGTAGGTGAGCTCACCGGAGACGAGATCGAGAGGAATACCGCCGGCCACCTGGAAGTAGGTGAACTGGGTGATCTCCATGCCATCAAGCCAGACCTCCCACCCGAGCCCCGAGGCGCCGAGGGTGGGAGACTCCCAGTCGTCCTCGACGAAGCGGATGTCGTGATCGAGAGGGTCGATCCCCAGGGCCTTGATGCTGTTGAGATACAGCTCCTGGATATCCATGGGCGACGGCTTCAGGATCACCTGGTACTGGTAGTAGTGCTGGAGCCGGTTGGGGTTCTCGCCATAACGGCCGTCGGTCGGTCGGCGCGAAGGCTCTACGTAGGCCACGTTATACGGCTCAGGGCCCAGGCACCTGAGGAGGGTGGCCGGGTTGAAGGTGCCGGCCCCCACCTCGAGGTCGTATGGCTGCTGGATCACGCAGCCGTAATCGGCCCAGTACCGATCAAGGGCAAGGATCACTTCCTGGAATGTCATACGCCTGCTCCTTGGCTGATATGGGGAGGGATAACTCTTTGAATTAAGCGACCAAACTACCGTGTCATGGGTTCCCTGTCAAGGTGAAAAAGGTAGCCTGTGCGATCGGAGGCGCAGACGTTCTTCCTGGAAGTCCGGAAGCGCATGGGGAAACTGGTAACCCCCGCGAAGGTTCTGCAGGAACTGTGGCACGATTCTCTCCCGGCGGGTGTCTCGAGACCTTCGATGTCGCGTTGGAACTTGCAGTACGAGGTGTTGACGAAGTCCTGCCCGTTGACTCGGAAGCCGTCATGCATGCCCGGCGTCCGGCAGACCAGTATGCCGGGTTAACGGCGAGAGACCTCCTACATCTCTCGATGTGTCAGTTGAGGAGGATCGGATAGCTGAAAACCTTTGATAGAAATCTGCTGGCAGCGTTTCGCCGCTGAACGAGGAAAAGGTGAGCTCTTTGGAAGATCAGGATCGAACTCCGTCCGGTTCTCTGCCCCTCTTTCCACACCCACATGTAGTGGTTCCTCAGCCACCAATCAAGCTGTCGGAAAGACCATAGTTAAACTCTTATAAGGCCTCCCGGTGTCAAGGGATAAACGTATCCTGGTAACGAAAAAGTTCGTCTTTCGTCAGGTGGCTCCGATGATGCCGCAACAGAGCTGCAATCTTGTGGGAGTCGATCCGGTCGTTTTTGCTCTTGCCGCCATGGATAGCCTTCATGTAGAGGGCGTGGCCGAGGACGAAGGGGATCTTCTCCTTGGCGCAGAGATCAGCAAGCCAGTACCAG
>JAGFXI010000242.1 GCA_017861095.1 Deltaproteobacteria bacterium
AATGACCTGAACGGCCTGACCCTTCTCGAGGCGGAAAAGATCCTCACCAAGGCGATGATCGAAGATGGACGGCTCTCGCCTGACGATCTTCGAGTCGTTATCGAGGCAAAGAAGAAGATCGTCGAGCGGGAAGGTCTGCTGGAATACTTCCCGGTGGAAGAGAGCATGGCTGACATCGCCGACCTCGCGCACCTCAAGGATTGGCTTGCCAAGCGGAAAACGATCATCGACAATCCCGAGCGCGCCCGAGGGATGGGACTGAGCTTCCCCAAGGGGATTCTCCTCCTGGGAGTGCCGGGCTCCGGGAAGAGCCTTTGCGCCAAGGCGGTGGCCATGGAGTGGGCACTGCCCCTGCTGAAGATGGACCCTTCCAATCTGTACAACAAGTACATCGGCGAGACCGAAAAGAACTTCAAGCGAGCCATGGCGACCGCCGACAAGATGGCTCCCGTGGTGCTCTGGATTGATGAGATCGAGAAGGTTCTGGCCACCAACGATCAGGAGGACGGGGGTGTCTCGCTCAGGGTGCTGGGGATGTTCCTTTCCTGGCTGCAGGATCGAAAGGGCGATGTCTTCGTGGTGGCGACGTCGAATGATGTCCAGAGGCTGCCACCCGAGCTCTTGCGGAAAGGTCGCTTCGACGAGATCTTCTTTGTCGATCTGCCGGATCAGGCGGCGAGAGAAGCAATCTTCAGGATCCACGTCGAGCGGCGCCGGCACGACCCCGGCCGGTTTGACCTGTGTCGCCTGGCCGAGGCGGCCGAGGGCTTCAGCGGCGCCGAGATCGAACAGGTGGTTGGTGCGGCCCTCTACACCGCCTTCTCCAGGGGCGAGCCTCTCACCACCGAGCTCCTCCTGGAAGAGTGCGGGCACACAAACCCGCTCTCAAGAACCCGCTCCGAGCATATCCACTCTCTCCGAGCCTGGGCCGCCGGACGGACGGTGAGCGCCCACTGACCCTCGTGAGATCCCCGCCTGCCGGAATGAGTCTTTACAGGGGCGTCTTTTGAGGCTATTATAGCCATGATGAAGACTCCTGGTTAGCAATGAAGGGACCAGCCTGTGATTCAAGTGACCGTATCAGAGATGAAGAACCGCCTCAGTTACTACCTGAGACTCGTCCGCGGCGGCGAACAAGTTGAAATCCTCGACCGAACAACACCAGTCGCCCGATTGGTTCACGTTGCCGCTCCCTCGGTGAAGGAGAGAAGGTCGTCGTGGATCAAGGAGATCGAGCAGCAAGGTGTCGTCTCGCCGCCGGCCGAGAGAAGCTATCCTCGAGGTTTTCTCACCATAAAGAGCCTGCCGGCGTCCAAGCGAAAAGGTCGGCTGGGCGTGCTTCGGGCTCTGCTAGAAGAGCGGGAATCGGGACGATGAAATTCTGGGATTCGTCGGGACTTGTTCCTCTGGTCGTTCGGGAGAAAGAATCGGAGTATTGCCTCGAACTGCTCTCTGCAGATCAGGAAATGGTCGTTTGGTGTCTGAGCCGCCTCGAAGTGCTGAGTGCCCTCTGTCGTCAGGTCAGAGAAGAGGTCATTGACGAAGCACTCTTGGCATCGGCCAAGAAACGGCTGGATGTGATCCTTCAAAGGGCCTACGAGGTGAGTGCACTCGAGAAGGTGCGAGTGAGAGCCGCGCGGCTCCTCGAGGTGCATCCCATCCGCGCAGCCGACGCATGCCAGCTTGCGGCCGCCTTAGTCGCCACCAATGAGGATCCCGGCCGGATCCCCCTGGTCTGTTTTGATACGAGGTTAGGAGCCGCCGCCCGAAAAGAGGGGTTCGTGGTCAACCCGGTGGCAGGAGAATAGGAACTCACCTACGCCTAGGCCATTCAACAGGCGGCCATGGGCTAGCACAGCTCGTCAGTGATGCAGCTCGATCCTTGGAGGAGACTCCCGCCAGTGGCTCCCACGCACCGATGGCCCTTTCCCGCCGAGGAAATCACGAAAGCGCGTTTCCTGGCGCGGCCGAATCGTTTTCTCGTGCGGTGCGAGACGGACGGAGGCCGCAAGATCAACGCCTTCCTCCCGAATCCCGGCCGCCTCTGGGAGCTGCTCCTTCCCGGCGCTATCCTGTACGTTCACCGACCCAGGGAGCGGGCCAAGGGCGACGGGACACGGAAGACCCAGCATACTGTGCTTGCGGTGGAGCGGGACGGGCACCCCATCTTTGTTCACACCCACGAAACCAATCGCGCCGCCCAGTATCTCCTTGAAAACGACCTGATCCCCCCGCTCAGGGGCTCCCGGATCCTCCGTACCGAAGTGACCATGGGGAAGAGCCGGTTCGACTTTCTCCTCGAGAGGGACGGCAGAGAGCTGTACCTGGAAGTGAAGTCGTGCACCCTCTTCGGAAACGGCGTTGCCATGTTTCCCGACGCGGTGACGGCCCGAGGGAGGAGGCATCTTCTCGAGCTCGCCGCCATGAGCCGCCGGGGGGTCCGCTCCGCCGTCCTCTTCCTCGTCCACTGCCCCAGGGTCCAATGGTTCATGCCCGACTACCATACGGATCTTGATTTCAGCCGGACCTTGCTCGATGTGCGCGAGGAGGTCCAGGTCATTCCGGCGGCCATCGGCTGGAAGCGGGATCTCACCCTTGACCGCCAATCGACGAAGATTCTCACCATCCCATGGGATTGCTTGGTGCGGGAAGTGAAGGACCGGGGAAGCTACCTCGTGATCGTGGAGGTCCCCAGCAAAACCCGATTGCAGGCAGGAAGGTTAGCCGCGAGGAACTTCCCCAAGGGTTACTATGTCTACGTAGGATCGGCCATGAGTGATCTTTCGGCCCGCCTGGCAAGGCACACGCGGAAAACCAAGAAGCTTCGCTGGCACATCGACTATCTCACTACCAAGGCCGACCGAATCATCCCCCTTCCCATCCGCTCGTCGGAAAGGCTGGAGTGCGGGATCGCCGAAGCCTTGTCAGCCATCCTGAAGCCGGGCCCTGGCGGTTTCGGCTCCTCCGACTGCCGCTGTGCCGGCCACCTCTTCTTCAGCGCGACTAATCCTCTCCATAGCGCCGATTTTCACCGCGTCCTTCAGCGATTCCGCATGAACTACCCGTGAAGGGCTAGCCCGCATTATGCACGAGACGCCGTCGCGAGAGAGTGGAGATGGTCGTGCCACCGGGCAACCATCCCGCGGCACCGCGGGACTCGGACCTGAGGCGTACTTGTTCAGTACGTCGCAAGGTACGAGACCCGAGGACGCCCGGAAGGACGGCCAGATCCTCGGTCGCAGCAGGTGGCTCGTGCATGATGCGGGCTAGAAGGCTTGACGGCGCCGAAGGGCATGTGCGAATGTGTTGGCTAAAGCGGATGACCCGCCCGGGGTTCCGCGATGACAAGACCGGCCCGCTCGTCGCCTTGTCACTCGCAGGAGGGAGTTTCGTATGCGTCCCGGATCGCTCCTCGTTTCAATCCTGGCTGTGGCCGGAGTCTTGACTTTTTCCGCGGCCCCCATGAATGTCCTGCGCGCAGCCGGGAAAGACGTCCCGCAGACAACTCAAGAAAAAGGAGGATCGCTCATGAGCCTCACGATCACATCCTCTGCTTTCTCGCAGAACGGGGAGATTCCCGCGAAGTACACCTGCGACGGGAAGGACGTCTCCCCGCCCTTGGCCTGGTCCGGCCTTCCCGCGGGAACAAAGAGCCTTGCCCTCATCGTGGACGACCCCGATGCGCCGGACCCGGCGGCGCCAAAGATGACCTGGGTCCACTGGGTGCTCTATAACATTCCCCCCGGCGCCACCGGGTTGCCGGAAGGGGTCAAGGCGGGGGAGTTGCCCAAGGGCACGAAGGAAGGCCTAAACGATTGGAAGCGCACCGGCTACGGCGGCCCGTGCCCCCCCATCGGCCGTCATCGGTACTTCCACAAGCTCTACGCCCTCGATGTGGTGCTGCCGGAGCTGGGAAAAACCACAAAACAGGACCTCGAAAGAGCAATGAAAGGCCACGTCCTCGTCTCGGCCGAGCTGGTAGGGACCTACAAGCGTTCGCGGTGATCCGGAAGGCCCGTGCCCTGGTCTGATGATCGAGCCCGCAGCAATCCGCGGCACAGCTCCCCCTCACCCTCGCCCTCTCCCGCCAGGGGAGAGGGAAGGTATCCCTTGAAACACCAGGGATACTTTCTCCAATTGACGGGGGCGGCTCCCGCCATCCCGGAAAGGTGTCTCCTCCGAGAGGACATCGGACCATCGCAAGGGTATCCATGGCAACCCTTCCGAAAAAGAGAGGAGTTTCTGTGACTGAGGAGATCTATCGAAAGCTGGC
>JAGFXI010000243.1 GCA_017861095.1 Deltaproteobacteria bacterium
GGAAGCAGGTAGCTTCCCCGCCGGTAGGACTTGCTCACCTCGACGATCTCGACGATAGCCGCCATCTAGCCTTCCCGGATCTGTATCCTGGTGCCGTCCTTGATCTTGTTGAGCGGGGCCGTCACCACCCGGTCCCCGACCTGGAGCCCATCCAGGATCTCGACCATGCCGCCGAGCTGTTTGCCGACCCGGACCTTCGTTCTTTCCGCCCGGTCGCTGCGCACGGCGAACACCGTGGTCTGTTCGCCGGCAGTCACGACGGAGACTGCGGGTACCGCCTTCATGGGCTTCTGCTCCGCCTCGGCCACAGGGCGGGAAAGGAAGGCCACCTTGGCACTCATCTCCGGAAGGATGCGGGGATCTTTGTTGCGGAAGGCGACCTTGACGAGCACTGAAGCCTTGGTGCGGTCGGCCGTGGGCACGATCATGTGGACCGTTCCGGGAAAGCGGGTGTCGGGGAGCGAGTCGAGAAGGATCTCACAGGGCTGGCCCACCTTGACCTGCTGGATGTTGGACTCGGAGACATCGACCTCCACCTGGAGGGAGTCCATGTCGGCGATGGAAACCACCGCAGCCTTGGCGTTGGCGGCAGCCCCGATGGGGGTGACGATATCGCCGATATCGGCGTTCTTGGTGAGGACGACGGCGTCAAAAGGAGCGCGGATATCGGTGTACTCGAGCATTACCTGCGCCTCCCGCAAGGCGGCCGCGCTTGCCCGGAGCGCCGCCTCCTGCGCCGCGACGGCAGCGACAGCCCGCGAGTACCGTGCCTCGGCGGCGTCGAAGTCCGACTGGGCGATGTACCCTCCCGCGGCGAGTTCCTTCCTTCGGCTGTAGTTGAGCTGGGCATCCTTCAGCTCGGCCTTGGCCTGGTCGAGATTGAATCGGGCCGCGACCTCGTTCGCCTGTGCTTGATCGCGGGCCGCCAGGACATCATTGTTTTCCAGCCGGGCGATCAGCTCCCCCTTCTTTACCCGGCTGCCTTCCTCCACAGCCAGGTAGACGAGCCTTCCGGTCACCTTGGAGGCCACCGCCGCCTTGCGCTGAGCCACCACGTAGCCGCTGGCATTGAGGAGCGTGAAGGTCTGAGACGGGTAGAGGTTCTGGACGCTCGCAACCTGGACCTCCACTGCGGGAGTGAGAATCCCCTGCTGATAGAGGGCGCCGAGACCGAACACCACGAGAGAGCAGACCACCAAGAGGCCGTACCGCCGCTTCCGGTCCCGACGGGAGGTGACCTTCGCCTTGTCGATTCGAAGTTTCGAGAGGTCTTTCTCAGCCATGAGCGAATGCTCCTCGGGTTCCCGCGCTCGGTCACGAAGGACGGCTTCCATTTATACCATGGGGCGCCACTGGTGAACAGGGTCACAGACTCATGGGACACAGATCGGCACGGATCTACACCGATGGGGATGTAGGGTGGGCATCGCCCACCGAATAACGTCTTTCCTTGGTCAACTCATGGGACACAGATCGGCACAGATCAACACAGATACGAGGAAGGATGTAGGGTGGGCATCGCCCACCGAATAAGGTCATTCCTTTCAGCCTTTCCCCCGGGCCTAGCCTTCAAGAGCGGAGCGCTCAAGTTCAGATGTAGGGAGCGCACCGCCCCCACGGAACGATCTACTTCGATCCGTGGTCTTTAAAATCCTATCCCCTATGGTTAGCATTCTAGAAACGCGACTCAGAGTGCCACTGTCTTCTCACGGCAAGCTCATGTTTCCTTGATATGGAGGGCGACGATATGGCGCGTAGAGCTCAACATACTGAAGGGGTTCGGCTGACGGTGTTCGCACCAGGGGCCAGGTTGCTGACGGAGGAAGAGATCCGCGCGCTTCCCGGGGACAAACGGGAAGCAGCCGCCGCGGCGGCAACAGATGGGGTTTGGCTCGAGGTCCATTGCTCGCGCGAGGAGTGCCTGAGCGATAAACAGGGAATCGCTGTCCCCGTTCGGGGGGTAACCGAAAAAGAACGGGCGAGCCTTTCGGGCAAACAGGAGAAGGGCTTCTGGCTCAATCTCTTCTGCCCTGAGGATTCATGCGTGCTCCAGCAGAGTAGTGACGTTCCCTGATCGTGGAGACCAGCAGGATGCTGAAAAACTCCTCGACCGAGGCTCACCACGGACAGGTATGCATGGGAGACCTGAGCCGCGCCGGTCGGTTCCGCAAGGCTGCATAGTCGCGCCATGAATAAGGCTGTGGTGGTCCGGCCTGCCTGCAGGGCGGTGGTGCAAGGTTCGGCAGGCCATCCGCCAGGCCAGAGAGGTAAGAGGAGGCTCCAGATGCACCTTGCTTCACCGACCAGCCCGGCTCACGTGGCGGTCTCCTCTGACATCATGAAAAAGAGCTTTTCAGCAACGTGGATACTTACACCTCTTGCTCCACCTCGGTGGCCATCTCCTGGATCAATTGCCACGCCCGCTGCACGTGTCGGGCTTCCGTGTGGGTCTGGCCGATACAGAGGCGGAGCGTGTAGCGGTCGTTCAGTTTCGTGTGGGTGAGATAGACCTTGCCGCTCCGGTTCAGGCGATCCAGCAAACGCTCGTTGATGGTGTCTCCGCCCACGTGGCGGAAACAGACCAGGTTCAACGGCGCCGGAGCGGCGAGCTCGAAGCGGTCCGACTCCCGCACCCACCGGGCGAATTGCTGCGCCAGCTCCACATGCTGCCGGATGTGCCAGCGGAGTCCTTCCACGCCGTAGTGGCGGATGACGAACCATAGCTTGAGGGAGCGGAAGCGTCTCCCGAGAGGGATCTGCCAGTCCCGGTAGTCGATGACCGCGCCGGTTTCCGTCGCCTTGTTGCGCAGGTACTCGGGCAAGACACTCAGGGTCTGGATGAGCGCCGCCCGATCTGCCACGTAGAAGCAGTCGCAGTCGAAGTTGGTGAACATCCACTTGTGGGGATTGAAGCAGTAGCTGTCGGCAAGCTCGAGCCCCGCATGGATGTAACGGTACTCGGGGCAGATGGCGGCGGTGCCGCACATGGCGCCGTCCACGTGGAGCCATATCCCTTCCTCCCCACAGATCTTGCCGATCTCCGGGAGCGGATCGAGGGCGTTGGAGGAGGTGGTCCCGACGGTGGCACAGACATAACAGGGGACGAGGCCCAATGAACGGTCTCTCTTGATCTGGCGGGCCAGATCCTCCGGTCGCATAGCGAAGGCCTCATCGATCTCGACCAAGCGCAGGTTGTTGCGTCCCAGTCCGGCGATCTTCATCGCCTTCTCGATGGACGAATGGGTCTGGCTGCTGGCGTAGGCGACGAGGCGGCCGTCACAGCCCTTGTCGTTACTGGTATACCTGGTGGCGCGCTCGCGGGCCGCGAGGAGGGCGCAGAGGGAGGCGCTCGAGGCCGAGTCCTGAATCACCCCGCCTCCCGTGCTGTCCGACCTGAACTTTCGTGGCAGCTCCAACATGTCCACGACCCAGTCCAGCACGTGGGTCTCGAGCTCCGTGCACGCCGGGCTGGTCGCCCAGAGCATCCCCTGTATCCCGAGTCCGGCCGAGAGGAGCTCCCCGAGGATGGCGGGGCCTGAAGTGTTTGCCGGGAAGAAGGCAAAGAAGTTCGGCGACTGCCAGTGGGTGATGCCCGGGATAATCAGCTCGCCTACATCCCTGAGGATGGCGGGAAAGGCCTCGCCGTGAAGCGGCGGCTCCGCCGGGAGGGAGGCGCGGATCGCCCCCGGCTGAACCCGGGAGAGCACCGGGAACGACTCCACCCTCTCGTAGTAATCGGCAATCCAGTCCACCACGGCTCGGCCGTAGCGGCGGAATTCATCGGGCGTCATGTGAAAAATCGGCTCCTCAGACATCTCTTCTCCTATTGTCCACTCAGTTCCTTTGTGGGAGCGGCCTGGGGGTATGATCCGAATGAATGGATTCTCCTGACGAAACAACCAACGGTTGCCCTCCGGCAGGTCTTCTTGAGCAGCACATAGCACACCGGCGGCCAAGGCACAAGTCTCACCCCCTCTCCCGCCTCCGAAGGGGCGATCAATATGCCATCGGGAAGTTCCCTCTCCCTTGATGGGCTATGGTCAATACGGTTCATTCAAGGGTCAACCTTGCTCCAGAGGCGGCACAATCCCACCAACCCCCCTTTGGGTAAAGGGGGGCGAGGGGGGATTTCTCCCGAGAGATGGCCTAAGTGAATCGTGTTGGGGCTAAGGTGAGGGTGCGGCGAGTATCCCGAGATTGGGCGAATTAGTCCGTTACGACGGACTTGATCAACCCCACGACATGGCGGAATTCCTTCTCCGATGCCAGGAG
>JAGFXI010000244.1 GCA_017861095.1 Deltaproteobacteria bacterium
TAACCAGATCATCCTCTCCAACTTCCAGGTGAACCTCCCCCTCTCGGCCTCGCTCTTCACCATGCAGGTACCCAAGGGCGTGAAGGTGCTACGGCAGGACGCCTCAGCGCCGTAAGCCTCTGCCGCGAGTGATTCGTTATACGTACATCGCTCCTGCTGCCGGCTGGACGTTGCTTCTTGCCCATCGGCATTCGACTCGTTCAAATCGTTCTATCGCTTTACTCGTCATGGTCGCTCCCTCGGCTGGCGCCACAGGCAGGGTGGTCTACCCCCCGGTCTCACGCCGCCGCACCCATCGTCCCGCGCCGAAGGCAGGTGGGTCTCCGAGACACGGCGCACTTGGAACATGTACCTTCTCCCCGACGGCACCAGTAACCTCCGGAACTTTGACTCCGCTCCGCTCAAGGGCCAGGCCTTGCTCTCCTCTATCAATGGCGCGACCACGCCCTGGCGTAGCGGCCGTGTCGAGGAGATTCCCCTGCCCCCCACCCAATCGCGGCTGGAAGCCGCTCCCAGATCAAACGGACCGCGAGGTCCCCTGCCAGGTGCCTCCTGCCCGCTGCTTGCTGCCTTTCCTTGACTCCTCAGGCGACCTCCAACTAGAATGAGACTAGACTGCAGAGCATAGATGTAAACTCGGGGCTCCCGTCGACGGATCTTTTCTCTCCTCAGTCCTTACGCGGGAGTGCCCGACGCACTTGTCAGGTTTGCTATGGACTTCGATAAGCTGATGGAAAAGATCTTGAAGTGGCTCTCCGACCCCAGGGCTCGCGAGGTGATCAAGTCGCTCATCTACGTGCTTCTTCCCCTGATCGTCCTTTCCCTGATCCGTAATGTCAAACGCGCCCAGGCGGCCAAGAAGCAAGCCACCGCCATCACTCCCCGGATTCGCGGCTCCAGCACCGAGAGCCTCGTCTCTACCGAGACCCTCCAGGAAACCATGGCCAAAGAGAAGAAAAAGGTTGAACGGGAACTCCAGGAGGTCTTTGGTCGCCGGGAACGGTCGCTCATAAGGTCCAGGGGCGGCGGAGCCGTCCCCTCCCAGGTACCTGCGGAGGCGCGCATGCCCGAATCCCCTGGTCCCGGCGACGACCAGACGGCCCGGGAAGATCTGATCCGGATACTTTTCGGCCGGCGGAGGCAGTAGTCTCCCTAGACCCGGACCAGGAGTCATCTTCCTGATCCTCGGCCTCTGATCCCTGAGCCCACACCAGCGAGGGCGTGCATCCTTCTTTCCCACCTAATGTGGTCAGAGGGAAACCCATTCCTCTCTTCTTTTTGGATTGATTAAGAAAAAAAACTTGTGTTAGGGTAAAACGATTTTTATATCCCTCCGATCTGGTCTACAGAGCGACGGGGTTCCTCATGAGAGTGAAATTTTGGGGGGTGCGGGGCTCTCTGCCTGCCCCTATTCGGCCCCGGGAGATCGAGCAGAAGATCCTCCGAGCGATCAGGGGAGCTCAGGGTATCGACCTTAGCGACGAGGAGGCGGTGGACGCCTATGTTCGCAGTCTCCCCTATTTCCGGCGGGGAACCACCGGAGGTAACACGTCGTGCGTGGAAATCCGGGGGCAAGGCACCGAGATCATTCTCGATGCCGGCTCCGGTATCCGACAACTCGGGCTCGATCTCATGCAGGGACCTTTTGGTCAGGGCAAGGGTCCCATCTATATCCTCATTAGCCACACCCACTGGGATCACATCATGGGGTTTCCTTTTTTCAGCCCCGCCTATGCTCCCGGAAATCGAATCACGATCTACTCCCGGCACCCGCACATTAGGCAGCGGTTCGAGGATCAGCAGCATCCAGACCATTTCCCGGTCACTCTGGAGACCATGCTGGCGGATGTCGAGTTTGTCCACCTGAGGGACGACTCGAAATCCGCAATCGGTGAATTTACCGTGAGCACTATGCCTTTGCGCCACCCCGGTGGCTCCTATGCCTTCAAGGTGGAAAAGGACGGCTGTGCCTTCGTCTATGCTACGGATGCCGAGTACAAAGGGCTGCTGCCAGCCGCCATGGATCACTATGCCGCTTTCTACGCTGGCGCCGAGGCCCTGGTTTTCGATGCCCAGTTCACCCTCGAAGACGCCATGGCAAAAGAGGGCTGGGGGCACAGCTCTTCCCTGGTCGGCGTCGATATCGCCCTCCAGGCGAATATCAAGCGTCTGATCCTTTTCCACCATGAACCCTCGTACAACGACGATAAGCTCCAGGAGATCTACGACAAGACCCTCCGTTACTACGAAGTCCAGAGGCAAGGTCAGGCCCTGGAGATCCTTATGGCCCGGGAGGGCCTGGAACTGGAAATTTAGATCCATGGCCCGCCAGGGTGACACTCTCCTGCCCACTACGGACACCCTCCGCTGCTGGACAACCAACGGCTTGCCTTCATACCGCTTTCGGCTCCTCGGTGGCTGTGCGGGGTTGCAACACGCTGTCTTCACCCGCCTCGGCGGGGTGAGCTCCGCACCCTTTGCCAGCCTGAACGTGAGTTACGATACCCAGGACGCTGCGGGGAAGGTGCGAGAGAACCTGCGCCGAGTCAGGGCGGCCATGGGGAGCGCCTCCCTTGTCTATGCTCGCCAGATCCACGGGGGAACCCTCCTCGCCCTCCATGAGCGAGCTCCCGTGGATCCGGAGATCCCTTATCCTCTTGAGGGGGTGGACGGCTTCGTTTCCAGCGTCCCGCGGTTGACCATGATGGTTAAGGTCGCCGATTGCCAGGGCGTGCTCCTCTTCGATCCGAAGAGACGCGTCGCAGCTGCTGTCCATGCGGGTTGGCGCGGGAGCGTCCAGAACATTGTGGGGAAGGCGGTGCGGCTCATGGCCGCCGAGTTCCAGTGCCGGCCGGCAGACGTGATCGCCGGGATCTCTCCTTCCCTGGGGCCGTGCTGCGCCGAATTCCGCAACTGGCGTCACGAGCTGCCGGAACGTTTTCTCCCCTACCAGGTGCGGCCCACCTACTTCGACTTCTGGGCGATTAGTCGGGTTCAGCTCACGGAGGCGGGAGTCCCCGGCGAGAACATAGAGATTGCCGGCCTCTGTACCAGATGTCACCCGGATGTGTTCTACTCCTACCGGGGTGAGGGCCGTACCGGGCGGTTCGCCGTCACAATCGGCGTCGAGGAATAGCATGGTGCTCGAGCACGGGGAGATCCTCTTCAACGACCCGCTGAGCCCGGATCTCTACCACCTGGGCCTCAGGTGCCCGGAGATCGCCTCCCTGGTGAGACCCGGCCAGTTCCTCATGGTGCGGATTCGAAGGGGAGATGATCCCCTCCTTCGTCGCCCCTTGGCCGTGCACCAGCTCAGCCAGCCGGGAGGCTTCGAGATACTCTACAAGGTGGTGGGTAGAGGGACGAGGCTTCTCGCCGAAACCGGACGAGGCGTAACACTCGATATCCTCGGCCCCCTCGGCCGGGGTTTCGAGCTCCCGGAGAAGGACGGCCCCGTCCTCCTGGTGGCGGGGGGGATCGGGATCGCGCCCCTCCCTTTCCTGGCGGAGACGCTGGTGGGCTCGGGGCGAAAAGGCCCCTATCTCCTCTGGTTTGGCGGCAGGACCGGTCAGGATCTCGTCTGCGTCCGCCACTTCCAGGACCTCGGCTTCGTCACCGAACTGGTCACCGAGGACGGGAGCGTGGGCAGCAAGGGCCTCGTTACCGACCATCTGGAGGGTTGGCTTTCCCGGCGGCAGGAGAGACCGAGTGTGATCTACTCTTGCGGACCCTACGCGATGCAGCGCAAGATGGCGCACCTCGCCGCTCGGTTGGGCGTTCCGGTGCAGATCGCCATGGAGGCCCTCATGGCCTGCGGCGTCGGCGCCTGTCTGGGATGCTCGCTCAGGTGCCGACCTCCCGAGGGAGGCACGGATCCTTATTACGCCAACGTCTGCCAGCACGGCCCCGTGTTCAGAGGGGAAGAGATCATCTGGGAGTAAAGGCAGGGAGTCTTGGAGAGACCGGTCAATCTCGCCGTGCAGCTCGGGCCGCTCAGGCTAAAGAACCCGGTGATGGTCGCCTCGGGTACCTTCGGCTACGGCCAGGAGTATGCTGATTTTGTCCCGCCTGAGCGGCTGGGGGCTCTGGTGGTAAAGGGGATCTCCCTGAAGCCGCGGGCCGGGAACCGCCCGCCCCGCATCTGGGAAACCTCGGGGGGCATGCTGAACTCCATCGGTCTTCAGAATGTCGGGTTCCGGGTCTTCCTGGAGGAGAAGCTCCCGGGGCTTCGGGCCCTGGCCGTGCCCGTGGTG
>JAGFXI010000037.1 GCA_017861095.1 Deltaproteobacteria bacterium
GACGGGATCGTCCTGCCCACCGGCAAGATCCTCGTGGCCAAGAGCCTCCCGGATAACGACCCCCAGAAGCCTGTACTCCTGAAATACATCGCCGACTACGAGGCCAAGTACAAGAGCGCTGTATCCGGGTTCGGCGGCTACGCCTGGGAGGGCCTCGATATGATTATTCTGGCCCTGCAGAAGGCCGGGGCCGATCGGGCCAAGCTCCGCGACGAGATCGAGAAGGTGAACGGCTACGTGGGGATCAGCGGCATCTTTCGCCTGTCGCCCCAGGATCATAACGGGCTCAGCAAGGATGAGGCCTTCGTCATGGTGAGAATCATTAACGGCGACTGGCAGATTCTCATTTAGGCATGAGGCGTAGGGCGGGTCTCCGCACCCGCCCATCTAGCCCGCATTATGCACGAGCGACCATCCGGGGTGAGTGAGCTGCGGCAGGGAGGTCTGCTCTGCAAAGGCGTCACGCCGAGGCGTGATCGCATCATAGTGGAGAGGGCGGCCAGGTCTCTGGGTGGGGTTGTGGTGGAAAGCCTGGGGCGCCGTCCAGTCGGCGAAGGAAGGTAGATGCTCCGGATGCGCTTTGCGCCGCAGACCACTCCTGCCTGCGGCGCCGGCCGGACCCGCCCATCCAGCCCGCTCCGCCTGGTAACAGACAACCGACCACGAGCTGCGACCCATGGACCTCATCAGCGAGCTCACCCAGTACCTCATATCGGGGCTCACCAGCGGGGCGATCTACGCGATTATCGCCCTCGGATTCACCATCATCTACAATGCCACGGAGGTGATTAACTTCGCCCAGGGGGAGTTCGTCATGCTCGGGGGCATGGTGATGATCGCTGTTGACGCAACCGGGCGTTTTCCCCTCCCGGTGAGCTTCATCCTCGCCGTCTCTTCGGTGACCCTGGTGGGTGTAGTGTTCCAGCGCCTTGCAATCCAGCCGGTGAGGCGACCGAGCGCCATCACCCTTATCATCATCACGGTGGGCGCCTCCATCTTCCTCCGTGGGGTGGCCATGCTGGTCTGGGGCAAGGACCCCCTCGGTCTTCGCCCCTTCAGCGGGGTGAGCCCGATTGCCGTGGGAGGAGCGACGCTTACCCCCCAGAGCCTCTGGGTCCTCAGTGTAAGCGTGGTGGTGATGGCAGGGCTCCAGTTCTTCTACAAGCACACGATCACGGGGAAGGCGATGCGGGCCTGCGCCTTCAGCCGGAGGGCGGCGCGGCTCGTGGGGATCAGCGTGGACCGCATGGTGCTGATCTCCTTTGCCCTAAGCGCTGCCATGGGGGCGGTGGCCGGCATCGTCGTCGCTCCCATTACCCTCTGTGGCTACGATGTGGGTACTATGCTCGGGCTGAAGGGATTCTGTGCGGCAGTGCTTGGGGGGCTGGGGAGCAGCCCCGGGTCCATCCTCGGCGGGTTCCTCCTCGGTATCCTCGAGGCCCTTGGCGCCGGCCTAATCAGTTCGGGATTCAAGGACGCCATCGCCTTTCTCATCCTTCTCGTGGTTCTTTTCCTGAGGCCAAGCGGATTGTTTGGCCCGAGGGAGGTGAAGAGGGTCTAATCAGCTGGCAGCCGGCAGGAGGCAGCGGGCAGAAGGCAGAGAGGGAATGACAAATGACAAATGTCAAAGGTCAAATGACAGCAGACAACTGCCACAACGTTAGGCATTCTAGATCACTTAAGTCATTTTAGGCACTTCTCCATGCCCGCCTTCTTTCGACACCACTTGCTTCACGTTTCCGCCTTCGCGCTTCTGATGGCCCTCGTGCCCTTCATGGTGACGAGCCGCTACTACCTGAACCTGTTCATCTTCATCGGCATTCACACCCTCCTCACCCTGGGGCTCAATCTGCTCATGGGGTATGCCGGCCAGATCAGCCTGGGCCATGCCGCCTTCTTCGGGCTCGGGGCCTACACCTCCGGCATCCTTACCGTCACCTACCACGTCTCGCCCTGGCCAGCCATGGGCGCCGCAGTCCTCGTCACCATCATGGTCGCCCTCGTTATCGGTGTTCCCACCCTGAAGCTCACCGGCTACTACCTGGGTATGGCCACTCTCGGATTCGGCATTATCGTCAATATCTGCTTCCGCGAGCTGTCCGGGATCACCGGCGGTCCGTCGGGGCTGGTAGGCATCCCGCCCCTCAGCCTGGGCGGGGTGGTACTGGACGAGCCCCGCTATGTCTATTATCTCATCTGGGGTGTGACTCTCGGCGCGCTCGCAGTCAGCCTTAATATCGTCGACTCCCGGGTGGGGAGGGCTCTCCGGGCGATCCACGACAGCGAGGTTGCAGCCCGGGCCTCGGGCGTGGACACGGCGCGCCTAAAAATCTGGGTTTTCGTGGTGAGTGCCGCGTATGCCTCCCTGGCCGGGAGCCTGTACGCCCACTTCGTTACCTTCATCAGCCCGAGCTCCTTTGGCTTCATGTTCTCCGTGAAGCTCGTCACCATGGTGGTCGTAGGCGGCATGGCAAGCGTCTGGGGTGCGGTCTTCGGCGCTGCCACCCTCACCGCCCTTCCGGAGGTGCTGGCCGCCTTTCACGACTACGAGATCCTGATTTTCGGGTTCATCCTCATGGTGGTCATGATCTTTCTGCCCCAGGGCCTGACCAGGGGGTTTCTCGACCTGGCGGAACGCTGGAGGTTCTACCGCCGCGGCATTCCAGCGGCGAAGGTTTAGGAAGGAAGGGTGGTGTCTGACAGGGTGCTTCTCGAGACCGAAAGTCTCTCCAAGTCTTTCGGCGGAGTCCATGCCGTTCAGGAGGTGAGCTTTTCGGTTCGCCAGGGGCAGATCAAGGGGATCATCGGTCCGAACGGCGCCGGGAAGACAACCCTCTTCAACCTGATCACTGGGGTCTACCGGCCGGACCGCGGCTCCATCCGCTTCGACGGAGAGAGGTGTGCCGGACTCGCGCCGCACCAAATGGCGGAGCGCGGGATCGCCAGAACCTTTCAGAACGTGGAGCTCTTCGAACGGATGAGCGTCCTCGAGAACGTCATGGTGGGCAGGCACCCCCGCACCCGGGCCGGTTTCATCAGCGCCGCCTTTCGCCTTGGCGGGGCCCGAGGGGAGGAACGGCTTATCCGGGAAAAGGCGCTGGAGATCCTCGGTTTCGTTGGCATTGTCGACAAGGCCGAGTGGGTGAGCTCGGCCCTGCCCTTCGGTCTCCAGCGGGTGCTGGAGATCGCCCGGGCCCTTGCCACCGAGCCGCGCCTGCTCCTTCTCGATGAGCCGGCATCCGGCTTGAATGCCGTCGAGACCCGCGATCTGGGGCGTCTTCTGGGTCGTATCCGCGACAGGGGCATCACGGTGCTCCTGGTCGAGCACGACATGAGCCTCACCATGGAGATCTGCGATGAGATCCTGGTCATGGACTACGGGCGGCGGCTGGCCGAGGGTACACCGCGAGAGATCCAGCGACATCCGCAGGTGATCGCCGCTTACCTTGGGGAGGAACTGGTTGCTTAAGGTTCGGAGCCTCCAGACATTCTATGGCCGGGTTCGCGCCCTGGATACGGTGTCGCTTTCGGTTCGGCCCCGGGAGATCGTCACTCTCATCGGGGCTAACGGCGCCGGCAAGAGCACGATCCTCAACAGCATCTCCGGGCTGATCCCCTCGCGGGAGGGCGAGATCCTGTTTCAGGGGAAGCGGCTGAACGGCCAGCCGCCGGAGGAGGTGGTCCGCCTCGGCATCTGCCAGGTCCCCGAGGGGAGGCAGATCTTCCAGCCTCTCACCGTCCTTGAGAACCTCGAGCTGGGAGCCTACCTCCGCTTCCGGAAGCGGGAAAAGCGGGAGATCCGGCGAGACCTGGAGACGGTCTACGCCCTGTTCCCGGTCCTCGAGGAGCGGCGGCAGCAAATCTCCGGAACCCTTTCGGGCGGCGAGCAGCAGATGCTCGCCATCGGCCGGGCCCTCATGGCCCGCCCCGCCCTGCTTCTCCTGGATGAGCCCTCCATGGGGCTCGCGCCGCGATTGGTCCTGGAGATCTTCCGGACCATTCGTCACCTCCGGGACCAGGGGTTGACCATCCTGATGGTGGAGCAGAACGCCCGGGCGGCCCTCAAGATCGCCGACCGCGGCTACGTCCTTGAAACGGGAAGGATCGTGCTCCAGGGAAGTGCCCGCGAGCTCCTGGACGATAACGACGTGAAGCGGGCATACCTGGGGAGAGATTATCGCGAGTTTGCGGAAGGAAGGATGTGACCGTGGAGATCTGGAATCGGGAGATGGAGTGTCAGGACCGGGACGAGCTTGCCCAGCTCCAGCTTGAGCGGCTCCAGGCAACACTCAATCGGGCGTGCAAGAGCGTGCCCTTCTACCTCCAGGGGCTCCAGGAGTGCGGGTTGAGCCCGTCGGCGCTCCGCTCTCTCGAGGCCCTGGTCAGTCTCCCCTTCACGACCCGGGAGGATCTCAACCGGAGCTACCCCTACGGGCTCTTCGCCGTGCCCCTCCGCGACATCGTCCGCATCCACAGCGCCACCGGCACTGGGTTGCGCCCAACGGTGAGCGGGTACACGGGGAACGATCTCGGCATCTGGAAGGAAGTGGTCGCCCGCTGCCTCACCGCCGCCGGCGTCGGGCCGGAGGATATCGTCCAGATCTGCTTCGACCCCGGGCTGGCGAACTGGGCGCGGGACTTTAAGGACGGCGCCGAAACGGTGGAGGCGTCGGTGATCCCGATGACACCTCTCGAGATCCCCAAGCAACTCATGATCATGAACGACTACAAGACCTCGGTGCTCGTGACCACACCTTCTTACCTGGGGCAGCTCTCCCGGGAGATGGCGAGGAGAGGCCTCCCCCCAAAGGCGCTCGCCCTGAGGCGGGCAGTCCTGGCCGGGGAGGCGATGAGCCAGACGACCAGGTCTCAGCTCGAGGAGGGGCTCCATATCCAGATCCACACGGCCTATGGGCTGAGTGAGGTGCCGGGCCCAGCGATCGCCTACGAGTGCCAGGAGCGGCACGGCCTTCACCTCAACGAAGATCACTTTCTTGCCGAGATCGTTGACCCTGCCGCGGGGACGCCGCTGCCTCTGGGGAAGGAGGGTGAGCTTGTCCTCACCACCCTGACCGCCAAGGCCTATCCGCTGATTCGATTCCGTACCGGCGATCTGGCGCTCCTCACGCCGGAGCCGTGCCCCTGCGGCCGCACCTTCGCCCGCCTGGAGATGATAGCCGGCCGCGCTGATCAGCTCGTGTCGATCCGTGGCGTTAAGCTCCATCCGGACCTCATCGAGGGGATCATGACCCGGATGGTCAAAGGTGCCCAGCCTGCCTACGTCGCCTTCGTGAAGCGCGTGGAGGAGCTAGACCTCCTCGAGGTCTGGGTGGAGGTGAACGAGGCGCTCTTCTCGGACGAGATCAAGGTGCTTGAGATCCTGGCCCACCGGATACGGCGGGAGCTGGAGCAAAGCCTCGGCATCCCGGCGCGGGTTCGGCTGGTCGAGTCGGGAACGATGAGTGAGCACCGAGGGCGCCTCGGCCGGATCATCGACGAGCGGCGGAATGGATAGAGGGCGGGTACGTAGACCAGCCCGAGGTCTCTCGGTGAACGCTTCGCAAGTTTTCCTCACTCCCTTTGTCGCCCTTCTCCGATGTGCCCCCCAACACGCAGAGATATTTGCATTTTCCTTGACATCGACGGCGAGCTCTGGTAAGAAAAATTAATCACAACCCTTCCTTGACTAGCTTCAACAACCTGGTTGCCTGAACGATCATACCTGGTCTTAGAACCTTAGTCTTTGTACAGGGGCTGCAGTCGAAAACATCGGGAGAAAGGAGGAAGGAGATGAAGAAAGGTTCGTTGGCAACTTGGTTCGGGGTTCTCAGCCTCGTGCTGCTGCCCGGCCTCGCCTTCGGGAACGGCTTCGCCATCAACGAGCAGGATGCGAAGGCCGTTGCCATGGGCGGCGCCTTCGTGGCCCAGGCGGACAACCCCTCGGCGGTGTACTACAACCCCGCCGGCATTCTTCAACTGGAGGGCACCCAGTTCTCGGTGGGATTGAGCGCCATCAGGCCCCACGCCAGCTTCGAGACCGACGGGAACCGGGCGAATTTGGCTCCACCACGGCCTCAAGCCTGGGGCGGGCCTCCCGCAGGGACCAATACCAGTAATCGGGATACGACCTTCTACATCCCCAACGCCTACATCACCCAGAAGATGAGTGACTCCTGGGGCTTCGGCTTTGGGGCCTTCTCCAACTTCGGCCTCTCGACCCGGTGGGATGACGGGTGGGAGGGACGGTTCATCACGGGCGGCACCAGCGCGGAGATCACCACCCTCTCTTTGAATCCAGTGATCGCCTTCAAGCCGTGGGACAGGCTGACCCTGTCCGCTGGACCTGTCCTCCAGTACGTGGAGATCGTGCTGAAGTACAAGATCCCCAACGTCAACCTGACGGGTAATCCCCTCTTAGGCCCCTCCACGGCTGCCATCTCCGAAGGTAGCGTGAAACTGCAAGGCGAGGACTGGGACTGGGGCTGGAACGTGGCGCTCCTCTACCAGATTACCGATACCATCAAGTTCGGCGCCTCCTACCGGAGCCAGATCCAACACTCGATCACGAACGGGAACGTGCACTTCGACCCCGAGGGAGTGAACGGTTACTACAACACCAGTGGTACCGCGCCTCTCAATCTCCCTGCCATTGGCTATCTGGGGCTCTCATGGTCCCCGAAGCCTTTCACCTTCGAGTTCGATATGCAGTACACCGACTGGGGTTCCTACAACAAGCTAGAGGTGAACTTTGATCAACCCATCGGCGTGCCCGGGGTGACTCAGCAGACCGGGATCTCCAAAGAGAAGGACTGGCACGCTGTCTGGGCGTACCGCTTCGGGGCGCAGTACAGCGTAACCGATTGGCTCGACCTCCGGGTTGGATACATCTACGATCCATCGCCGATTCCGAGCAGGACCCTCGATCCCCTCATCCCCTCCGGTGACCGGAAGTTATACTGCCTGGGCTTCGGCGTTCACCAGGAGAACATGACCTTTGACTTTGCCTACAACTATCTCCAGGACGAGTCGCGGGATTTCAACAACACGGTGGGCGATTCACCTGTTCTTCCCGCTCCACTCACGATGCCCAGGATGACGGGTAAATTCAAGGATGTGAACGCCCACATCTTCGGGATCAACTTCGCATACAAATTTTAGATCGTGTAGTAACAGGGGGGCCGGGTTTGGACCCCCCTGTTATTCAGCCCACCCTTGCCCTCCTCGCCCACTTCCCACCGTGTTTCTCCAGAACGCCGCCTCATTGAAATCCCCTGGACCATCTGCTATTACTTCGGAAATAAAACGGGTTGCCAGGCTGTCCGACCACTGCCGCCCTTAGCTCCCTCTCCCCAACTGGCGAGAGGGTAGGGTGAGAGGGATGGGCGCCACCCTTCACCCCCTCACCTTCATCGTCTCCCCCTCGAAAGGGGGAGAGGAGAATGTTTGTGGGGTTGTCGGACAGCGTGTCAATCCCCAGTTTCCCAAAGGGATGAGGACGTAGGGCGGGCGGATCCCGCCCTCCAGCGAAAACACTTCAGAAAGTTTCATGCCGCCCCTTGCATCCGTTGACATCGGTTCCAACACCTTGCGGCTTCTCATCGCCGAAGGCTGGACCTCAGGCCCTCTGAAGCCCATCCGGGTCGAGCGGCGGATCACCCGTCTCGGCGAACGGTTTCTCCCCACAAGGATTCTGCAACCACCTGCCATGGCCAGAAGCATTGCGGCCCTGCGGGAGTTCGCCCAGCTCATGGCCGAGAACGGGGTCCAGGACTACCTGGCGGCTGCGACCGCCGTGGTCCGCGAGGCGGGGAACGGAGCCGAGTTCCTGCGCCGGGTGGAGGAGGAGGCGGGGCTCCGGGTGCGGCTCCTCAGCGGCACGGAGGAGGCGGAACTTGCCCTCCGGGGCGCCGCTTTGGTCACGGCCGGAGGTGGTGCCCCGATCGCCCTCTTCGATATCGGCGGCGGGAGCACCGAGGTGATCCGTCAGGTGCCGGGCGGAAGCCCGGGGGTCGAGAGCGTGAGTCTCCCAATCGGCGTGGTCCATCTCACCGAGACGTTCCTGCGGGATGACCCTCCCGGGCTCGAGGCCTGCGCCCGGCTGGCCGGCCACGTCCGCGCCATCCTCGAGGCCGTGAGCTTTGCCGCTCCCCTCGATCGGCTCCTCTGGGTGGGAACTGCGGGGACAGTCACCACCCTGGCGGCCATGTACCTCGAGCTTCAGCACTACGACCCGGACCGGATCAACGGGGTGGTGCTGGAGCGGTCGTGGCTCGTGGATCTTTGCAACCGGCTTGCCGATACACCCGTCGCGTCGCGTCGGGCGATCGTCGGCCTCGAGCCGGGTCGGGAGGACATCATTCTCGCCGGAGCGCTAGTTATCCTGGAGCTAATGGAGACCTTCCGTTTCTCACGGGTCACGGTGAGCGATGCGGGGCTCTTGGAGGGATTGTTCCTCGAGCTCTGCCAGCGCCATCGGGGGTTATCGCTCCCATAAAGATCGTGAGGGCATTCCCAGCAAGCTGAGCCCTGTGAGCGACGTGCGAGGAGAACGGGCACAGTCGAGTTAGCAGGTCCCCCTTTTATAAAAGGGGGATCAAGGGGGATTTTGCGATAGGTCACTCTCAAGATCCCCCCGTACCCCCCTTTTTCAAAGGGGGGGATTCTGTTGCTAGCCTGACAGGATTGGTCGTGCAGATCTAACGCAGCGACTCTGGCGCACCTATAGGTAGCCGGGAGAGGGGTTCCTCTTGTTACCGGCTCCTTTTTTTGATACGTTGAAGAACTATTTTACGCTGACACCTACCGCATGAGGTTCACCCATGATCCAGGAACCAAACGATATGCCTCTCACGCTGACCTTTGACGATGTTCTCCTCCTTCCGGCCCAGACCGCCGTGCTCCCGAGGGATGTGGACGTGCGGACCCAGCTCAGCAGAACCATCCCCATGAACATCCCTCTGGTGAGCGCCGCCATGGACACGGTGACCGAGGCCGATACGGCGATCAGCATGGCCCGCGAAGGGGGCATCGGCATCATCCACCGCAACATGAGCGTAGAGCGGCAGGCAACGGAGGTGGACAAGGTCAAGAAATCTGAAAGCGGGATGATCGTGGACCCGGTGACCATGCGACCCCACCAGAAGATCGCCGAGGTCCTGGATGTGATGCAAAGGTACCGCATTTCCGGCGTTCCCATCGTCGGCGACGGGAAAAAGCTCGTGGGCATCGTGACCAACCGGGACCTCCGCTTCGAGACCAATCTGGACCAGGAAGTCTCCGAGGTCATGACCAAGGAGAACCTGGTTACCGCTCTCGAGGGGATCACCCTGGAAGAGTCCAAGATCCTCCTTCACGAGAACCGCATCGAGAAGCTCTTGGTGGTGAACGAGAAGGGGGAGCTCCGCGGCCTCATCACCATCAAGGACATCATGAAGATCAAGAAGTACCCCAACGCCTGCAAGGACCGCCTCGGTCGACTGCGGGTGGGTGCCGCGGTGGGGGTGGGACCGGACCGTGACGCCCGGGTGGAGGCGCTCGTCAAGGCCGGGGTGGATCTGATCGCGGTGGATTCCGCCCACGGGCATGCCGAGGCCGTGCTCGAGAGCGTCCGGGTTATCAAGAAGAGATTCCCTGACATGGATCTGATTGCCGGGAATGTTGCCACCGCCGCGGGAGCGAGGGATCTCTGCCGCGCCGGCGCCGACGCCGTGAAGGTTGGCGTTGGTCCGGGCTCTATCTGCACCACCCGGGTGGTGGCGGGCGTGGGGGTGCCCCAGATCAGCGCCGTCATGGAGTGCGCCAAGGTTGCCAGGGAGTTCGGGGTGCCGATCGTGGCCGACGGCGGCATCAAGTACTCGGGGGATATCGTGAAGGCGCTCGCCGCCGGGGCGAACTCGGTCATGATCGGGAGCCTCTTTGCCGGTACCGACGAAAGCCCGGGTGAGACGATCCTCTACCAGGGGCGAACCTACAAGGTCTATCGCGGCATGGGCTCCCTCGGTGCCATGAAGGACGGCGCCCGCGACCGCTACTTCCAGGGGGACATCGAGGAGGACGTGAAGCTGGTGCCGGAGGGTATCGAAGGCAGGGTTCCCTACAAGGGCCCCCTGGCCCAGAGTGTCTATCAACTTGTCGGCGGCCTTCGGGCCGGCATGGGATACGTGGGCTGCATCAATCTCGACGAGCTTCGGGAGAGGGCCCGTTTCATCCGGATCACCTCGGCAGGGCTCAGGGAGAGCCACGTGCACGACGTGATCATCACCAAGGAAGCACCGAATTATCAGGTGGATTGGAAGTAGATGGACCCTCATGCCGAGAAAATTCTCATCCTGGACTTCGGCTCCCAGACCACCCAGCTCATTGCCCGCCGGGTGCGGGAGTGTCAGGTGTACTGCGAGATCCATCCCTTCAACATGCCCCTCGACGAGATCAAGGCCTTCGCACCCAAGGGGATCATTCTCTCCGGAGGCCCCGCCTGTGTCCTGGACCAGGGTTCGCCATCGGTGGCTGTAGAGGTACTGGAGCTCGACGTGCCGGTGCTCGGGATCTGCTACGGCATGCAGCTCATGACCCACCTGCTGGGCGGCGAGGTGGAGCGCTCGGTCAAACGGGAGTACGGCAAGGCGCAGCTCGCGATCGACTCCCACGAGGGAATCTTCGCCGGTCTGGACGGAGGCGAGCAGGTGTGGATGAGCCACGGCGACAAGATCAAGGTGCCGCCCCCCGGTTTCATCGGCATCGCCCACAGCGGGAACTCGCCCGTTGCCGCCATGCGTCATGTCTCCCAGGCTCTCTATGGCGTCCAGTTCCATCCCGAGGTGGTTCACACCCTCCGGGGCCGGGAGATGCTCCGCAACTTCCTCATGGGCGTCTGCGGCTGCACGCCCTCGACAGCTCGGTGGTGGCGGTGCTTCTCCACAAGGCGGTGGGGGACCAGTCTACCTGCATCTTCGTGAACAACGGCTTGCTCCGTCTCGGAGAGGCCGAGGAAGTTCAGCGGGTGTTCCGGGATACCTTCAAGCTGAATCTGCGTTTTGTCGAGGCGAGTTCGACCTTCCTCTCTCGCCTCGAGGGGGTGCTGGACCCGGAGCAGAAACGGAAGATCATCGGTAATCTCTTCATCCAGATCTTTGAGGCCGAGGCCGGGACGATTCCCGGCGCCGAATTTCTCGCCCAGGGCACCCTGTATCCGGATGTGATCGAGAGCGTTTCCTTCAAGGGGCCGTCGGCTACGATCAAGACCCACCACAACGTGGGCGGTCTCCCGGAGAAGATGCACCTCAAGCTCATCGAGCCCTTGCGGGAGCTGTTCAAGGACGAGGTGCGGCGGGCGGGGGAAGAGCTCGGTTTACCGCGGCAGATCATCAAGCGTCACCCTTTCCCCGGACCCGGGCTGGCGATCCGGATATTGGGTGAGGTGAACGCTCGGCGCCTGGAGATTTTGCGGCGCGCCGACGCCATCGTCA
>JAGFXI010000245.1 GCA_017861095.1 Deltaproteobacteria bacterium
AGCCAGGAGATGAAGCTGGTAAAGCAGGATGTGGATTTCGGTCAAACCCTGGGAGTCTACGGTGTGGGCCAGGGCATCTTCCTCACCTGGCCGGTCTTTGGACCCTCCACCCCCCGCGATACGGTGGGGCTTGCAGGGGATTGGGTCGTGAACCCAATGACCTACCTCGCCCCTTGGTACCTCCCTTACGTCCTCAAGAGCTACGACAGGGTCAACGAGGTCTCACTCAGGATCGGCGACTATGAGGCCCTCAAGGAGGCGGCCATCGATCCGTACCTCGCCCTGCGGGACGCTTATCTCCAATGGCGGCAGAAGAAAGTGGAAGCGGCGAGGGCGAGGAGCTTAGGGGGCAAGGCGGAACCCCCGCCCGGGCCTCCGTGAACGGGCCGTGAGAGGGGCTATGTCCTGTGTCTTCGAGAGACTCGGCAGGCGACCATGCCCCCGCCTCCACCCAGACAATTACGGTTGATCACGAGGGGTTGGGGAACAAGGGCGGGAGGTCTGCAAAGAGGTGAGCGGCGGGAGGGAGCGCTCACTCGGAAGTTCTTGCCTCAAGGGCCATCTTGATCTTCCTTTTGAGCTCGCTCAGATCAAAGGACTTCACCACGTAGAAGTCCGCGGCAATAGACTTCATGTCCTCCTTGAAGGTATCGTACGCGGTGGAGAGAATCACCGGGAGATCATAGAACTTGTTCCGAATGTCCTGGAGTAGATCAAGACCGTCGTAATCGACCATCTTGATGTCCAACACCACCAGATCGGGGCGCTCCCTGTCGATACGCTCCAGCAGGCGATAGCCTCCCTCGGCGGTGATCACATCGTAGCCCTCTTCCCGGAGCTCCTCGGAGTAGAGGAGCCGGATGTGTTCCTCGTCATCTACAACCAGTATCTTTGCCATTATCCGCCCTCCAGCCCCAGAGCCGCGTGGTTGCCTCACCTGGGATCATCCGTTCACCGTTTCCCCTGCCAATCTGCGGCCAGGTAAGATTTCATTTCCTCGAAGATCATGCACTCGCTCTCGATATACTCCTCAGCTTGCTGGATCGACATCCGTTCCGTCTTCTTCACGAAGGAGAGGCTCTTGCCGTGGAAGATGGGGAGCAAGGATTCCAAGAGAGTCTGCCGATCAGTGACTTGGTTCCTATGCGCAACGGCGTAACGAAACACGATCCTCGCCCACAACTCCGAGGGGAAGCTGAAGTGAGCCGCGGGAAGATTCTTGATCTCGGTCAGCTTGTTAAAGGTCTTGTCATCCAAGAGTGATTCCCATAGGGCCTGGTACTGCGAGAAGCCCTGGAGGAAGACCCGGTAGAGGTCGGCTTCCGAGACCTCCAATGGCGGCGGCGCATCCGCCTCTCCCATGCCGAAGCCGAACACCGCCGTCGGCTTGCTCCACCTCACTTTCTGCCAACGTTCCTGGAAGAAACCCATAAGATCGAACACCGTCCCCACCACATCGACGAAGGCGGAAACCTGAGGCATAACCCCGTCCGGAGAACGCTGCGTCTTGGGCCGGCCAACGAAGGACTGACAGATGGGAACCGCCTGGTTGATGGCCAGGGTCGTCATCCAGACATCAACCCCAGTCTGCAGGACGGCTTTCTCGCCACCGGTGGGATGGTGCATGTAGGTCTCCGCCATGGTCATCCCGAAGGCGAAGTCGCCGCCGTTGGGTTGCCGAACCCGCCTGCCGTAAAGGACCCGAGTCAAAGGATAGATGATGCCGCTCGTAAGGACGCCCTCGCACTTGTGCCGGAGGTAGAGGGGAGAGACGAAGCTGAAGCCACCAAATATGGGCTCCCCGAGATTCTTGATCCAGCGGGGCGTGATACTCTTGAAGGCGGCGTTTACGACAATTACCGCCTGCGCTTTGAGCTCCGCCGCCTTGGTCACAAGGTTTCTCAGGTTGTGACCGGCGCCCTTGGTGCCCGGCGGCGTGGACAGGTAGATTTTCGGCACCTCTGTGGTTGTGCCGAGAAACACCTCCTTGGTCCCGTCTCCGGAGTCGCTGTCCACATTGATGATCACGGAATTCTTGGAACCGAAATAATCCAACAGTCCCCTGGCAGCCTGCTCCGCGGTGTGGCCGATGAATTCAGCGCTGTCGTATGACGAGATGCCGACGACCACCTCGGCTCGCTCGACCTTCTCAGGATTTTCCTCGTATGCAAGCCTGGACGACTTTTTCACGGCCCCTGACCTTCCGAAACACACACCAAAAATTCAGTGATTACAACTTATTGACCCCGTCTACTCAGGCTCTTTTACACTATAGCGGGAGAAAAGTAAACTCGTTTTTCTCGGCGCACCGGCTTGTTATTCGGCGCCCCCAGATGGGGTTCGAAAAGTGTGCTTCTTTCCTCTTTACTTCTCCGTGCCCCGTTCTTATAAAGCGGGAACTGAATTATGACTGGATCATGATTACTACGTCCAGTACAATCCTATCAAGAGGAGGTACGAAGATGAACCTGAAAAAGAGAGTGTTGCTGGCGCTCTCCGTGGGCGCCCTTTTAGTCGTAGGCTGCGCTGCCAGCCGTCCCAACATAGCGGTCGAGAAGGGCTCCGCGTCGCCGGGCGGCTCTATCACTAGGGGCGGCCAGAGCGCGAAGCTCCTCGGCAAGCCCATAGCGGTCGGCGATTCCCTGCCCTCGGTCGCCCTGGTTGACGCGGCGACCATGAAACCGGTGGATATCTCAACATTGAAGGGATCAGTCCTTTTCCTGAGCATTGTCCCCTCTATCGATACGGCGGTCTGTGAGGAGCAGACCCACTACCTCGGCGAGCAGGGCGACAAGCTGCCTCCCCAGGTGAAGCGGATCACCATCAGCCGCGACACGCCTTTCGCCCAGAAGCGGTTCGCCAAAGAGGCCAAACTGGAAGATATTCAGTATCTCTCGGATTACAAGGAGGGTGCCTTCGGACAGTCAACCGGCCTCCTGGTGGAAAATATCATGCTCCTTGCCCGCTCCGTGATCATCGTTGACCGCGACGGCAAGGTGCGATACATCCAGGTGGTCCCGGAGATCTTCCACCTGCCCGACATGGAGACGGCTTTCCAGAAGGCCACGGAGCTTGCAAAGGGGACGTAGCCGGACGCGGTATCCAGGGCGGAGCGGCTCATGAAAGAGAGGATCGACTGAGGTGCCCGCATGCTCCTACTCTGTCAGCCGGACAACCGCAAGGGTTGCGCCTGGTGTTGTGGCCTCTATAATGTGAGGGAGTCGGGAAGAGCTGATCTGGTCCGTCGTTTGGGACGACGGACCGAGCGCTTCTCCCTGGTTCCAAGGACGGTTGACGGCATCCTGCAGTATGGGGGAGAGACAAAAATAGACGAGCGCCTCGAGCTCGTCGATCCGAACTTCTATAGTTGCGAGTTCGTCGGCTTCTTAAATAGGGATGAGACCCGAGTCGGGTGCCTCCTGAACCCCGGGAGCCCCGGTAATGGAGGCGTGGATTGGCGCGGTCTTTCCTTCCACGGCGGTGCGGCCTGTTCCGGCTTTTTCTGTCGCGCCTTTCGGGTACTCACCGAGGGGGAGCAGAAGATCATCATCGGGATTCTCGACGATTGGTACCTCTACGGTTCCCTCCTCAGCGATATCGACTATATCAAGAGAGTCTTTCGCTTCGTTGAAGAGTCCTTCGGCCGGCCTCTCGACCCCGAGTGGATCCACCAGCCTGATGCGAGAAGCGTGCTACTCGAGTTCTTTCGATGGAAAATCGAGCCCCCTAGATCCCTTTCAGATACTCCCGAATCATGAGGGCGGCGCTCGCTCCCTCGCCGGCGGCGCTCGCCACCTGCTTGGTGCTGCCGTCCCGAACATCACCGGCGGCAAAAATGCCGGGAACGCTCGTCTCCAGGAGATAGGGATCACGCCCCTCGTAGGCCGCCGGGCGTTTCCCGTCGTGGATCAACTCCCGCCCGGTGACGACGAAGCCCCATCGGTTGAGCCTCACCCCGCTCCCCTCAAGGAAGCCGGTGTTCGGGGTCAGGCCGATAAAAATGAAAGCGCCGTCCACCGGGAGCACCTCTTCACTGCCGGTCTCCTTTTTCCGGAGGCGTAAGGCCTTCAGCTTGGAACCGGCACCCAGGAACTCCTTGATCTCTGTCTTCCAGCGCACGGTGATCTGCGAGTTCTTAAGCACTTTATCCTGGATGATTTGGGTGGCCCGGAACTTGTCCCCTCGGGCCAGGATTGTTACGTGTTCGGCGAATTTCGTGAGAAACAGGCTCTCCTCC
>JAGFXI010000246.1 GCA_017861095.1 Deltaproteobacteria bacterium
GAAGAATACCGGGAGCATCAAGGCGAGCTGATCTTGGCATGGCCCATCGACTACCACATCGAACTACCGGCTGTCAACTGAATTATTTAAGGGCGTCCCCTTTGTGTACAGGGGCTCGGACCTGAGGCGTACGTTTCCCTGCGTCGCAAGGTCAACTTTTCACCAGCTTCTCCATTGCCCACTTACCCAACTCGAAGTAACTTGACAATTCAGTTCGGAAGTGTCACTCTAATGCAACCTTTTACACTGGTTTTTGGTTGTTAATCCCGGAGCCTGTGGGGAGGCTCGCGGGTTTTTTTGTTTCAGGACGCGAGCATTGAGGCAAAACGGTCTTCACGGCCGAAGGCTAGATGAGCTCAAGCAGGCGAAGCTGTGCGACGGAACTGTCGGTCCCCGCTGTATCGCCTGCGAAGTTTGGAGGAAAGGGGGGGAGCATGGCAAAGAGCGGCCAACGTAGCTTCATGAAACGGCAGAAAGAGATCGAGCGTAAGAAAAAGGCCGAGGGGAAAATGGCGCGGCGGCACGCTAAGAAGAAGCAAGCGATTGAGGGTGAGAAGCAGGACGGCGCCGAGCGACCGCAGGAGTAGGCGGGAGAGCAGCCGTGAGAGTCGGGCTGAGGCCAGATGTGCCGTCGTCTCCCGGCACCTCGAACACTCAGTCTCCGCTCTCTCCTCCGCGGGGCGAAGCGGGTGGTCAACCGTATCGCAGTCGAACGTAAACGGTTTTCTACTCTGAGCAGTAACCGTTACTAGGCCTTTGCAGACGATGTCTGATCAAGAGAAGTCGGAGAAAGAGCTGAATTTGGGACACGAGCGTGGCTCCAAGGCCAGGAGGGGGAATCTTCTCCTTGAAGAGAGGCCAGAGCATGATTCGGTTGATCCTTACTTCCAAGAAGTGGGACGAATCTCCCTCCTGACTCGAGAACAAGAGATCCAGATTGCCAGGCGGATCGAAATCGGCCAGAGCAAGATCGCTCGGGCGGTGCTTCACTCTCCTGTAACGATCGCGGAGGTATTCCGTTTCGGAGAGCAGCTCTGCCCAGGGAAGGCAAGGGACGTCGCCCGGGATTCGGCCGAGGAGGCGTACTGCGTGGTGGGGGGCCGGCGCCAGCAGCGGGTTCGTGAGATGATCGAACGCATTACCGCCTTGAACCAGCAGTTACGTTTCCTCCAGGGTCAAGGGCACTTGAACTCTGAGGGGACAAAGAAGGAGGAGGAGATCTTCGAGCAGATGGAGGATATCTTCCGAGAGCTGAGTCTCAGCGATCGCCAGATTGACAATATAGTTCTGAAGCTCAAGAGTTATGTGGATCGGATCGAACAGGCGGAAAAAGCCGCCCAGACTTGTGGAAAGCTATTGGGTCTCTCCCGCGAGGAAATTGCTGGGCTCGTGGGCGTGGCCAAGAACGATCCTCAGGAGGCAAAAAGGATTGCTGCGGAGACCGGGGTATCCATCAATGAGCTCCTGGATATGGAGGAGACGATTCACCGTGGCCTCCAGGAGATCCGCCATGTAGAGGCGGAAACCCAGACGAGTAGCTACCAACTCAAACAAGACTTGAAGGGGGCGCTGGAAGGTCACGCAGAAGCGAAGGCCGCCAAGAAGGAATTCGTGGAGGCAAACCAGCGCCTGGTCATCAGCATCGCCAGGAAGTACACCAATCGGGGACTTCAGTTTCTGGACCTGATCCAGGAGGGAAACATCGGCCTCCTGAAGGCCGTGGACAAGTTTCGCTACCGTCGGGGATACAAGTTCGGCACCTACGCCACCTGGTGGATTCGGCAGGCGATAACCCGCGCCATTCAAGATCAGTCCCGAACGATCCGTCTACCCGTTCACATAGGTGAGATGCTCAACAAGGTGATCCGGACTTCTCGAGATCTAGTCAGGGAGATTGGTCGGGACCCAAGCCCCGAGGAGATTGCCGGCAGGATGGAGGTCTCCCTCGAGAAGGTGAGGAAAGCGTTTGAGATCGCCAGAAGGAGGAACACAGTCTCACTGGAGACCCCTATGGGTGATGATGACTGGCAACTCCAAGACCTGATCGCAGATAGAGATACCGCCTCTCCGGAAGAGGCTGCGATCCAGAGTGACCTTGCGGAACAAGTTCGGATAATTCTTGCCACTCTCACCCCCCGGGAGGAGAAGATTTTGCGGAGACGGTTCGGAATTGGGGAGGAGCCGGAGCAGACCCTTCGAGAAGTCGGGAAGGAGTGTGGGATTTCGCATGAACGTGTTCGCCAGATAGAGGCCGTGGCCTTGATCAAGCTGTGGCAACCCAGCCGGAGCAGGAGAGTGCTTCCTGGGGAAGACGCAACGTACCTCGTTCAGAAGAACTAGACAGAAGACGGTGATGAGACAACTCTGCAGCTTGGTATAAGCCGGTATGGAGCCCAAGGGTCAGACCGTGAATTGCCAGTTTCGAACCCACCTGCCTCGGAGATAATCTTGCTGATCGCGCACACCACCTGTAATGGAGGCCCGTCTGTCTGCCGATCTCAGCGAAGCTGTATCCGTGCCTTAGGCGGGCAGCCACAATCCCCCTGTTCCGCTTTTTCCTCGTAGTGAATTTCTGAAGAGCGTCCCGCGCGCCGCATAGAAGTGACATGTCTATTTCTTGGGTTTCTTACGCTTGTCACGGATGTAGATTGATCTGGATTGACCGTCACTCTGGAGTCGTTCATCCACATCGAACAGTTTGGTGGCTGCTGCAAGTTCCCCAAGCTTGCTGTAGCCGTAGTTTCGAGGGTCAAACTCCGGAGCCTGCTTAGCAATATTGCTGCCCACGGCGCCAAGGTGCGCCCATCCACCCTCGTCTGAAGCCGCTTCCAGAGCAGCTCGGAGGAGCGAGACTAGCTTGGCGTCTCCTTTCAGTTCGTTTGCCGTTTTCGGTTTGACAGCTGATCCGGCATCCTCCGGGAAGCGAAGGACCTCAGTGAAGATGAACTTGTCACACGCTGAGACAAAAGCTTTTGGAGTCTTCTTCCCGCCAAATCCGTACACGAGAAGCCCTTCCTCCCTGATGCGGGACGCTAAACGAGTAAAATCACTGTCACTGGATACCAGACAGAATCCATTAAAACGTCGCGTATAGAGCAAGTCCATGGCATCTATGATCATTGCACTATCTGTTGCGTTTTTCCCCACAGTATAACGGAATTGCTGAACCGGCTGGATGGAATGCTCCAGTAAAACGGATTTCCATCCGCCTAGGTTTGGTGTCGTCCAGTCACCATAGATACGCTTCACGGTTGCAACACCGTATTTGGCGATTTCTGCCAAAAGCTCTGCAGTGATGGAAGGCTGAGCGTTATCTGCGTCAATCAGGACAGCGAGCCTGTTCTGTGTCGTCGATTCACCTACATTCATCTCATGTCCCTTCTGTACGTACGGCCTGTGCCTCGAACCAAGGTCTCCTTAAGATCTTGTATGCTTTTCGCATGAGACGCCTGGCCTTGTGACGGGTAGGTCAAAGCCGGGCCAGTAGGAATGTTGACGTCTCACCGCCGGCTCCGGGTTCGATGTCTTCAGGCTATCACAAAATCTTGCGACCGGTCAAAGGTGCTGGCCCATCCCATCATCTTGGGGGGTCCGTGGGCTGCTACGGAAGCGTCGGAATGATCATAGTTCAACTTGGAGGAGGTCCACGCCGAGTATGGCTAACGATTTAGTGTAATCCGGATAGGAGAAGCCTCCCACACCACCGGGCATACCGATCAGGCACCACGCCGGTCCGGCTGACAACTCTGTCCCGTGCAGGGCATCCGGGCGTTTGGTCAGAATGGACCAGGTCCCACTTTGCTCCCCCACTTTCGAGCAAGCCATCGCACGATGACGCCCTTGCCCTTCTCCTCGTCTTCGGTACCGAGTAGACTACGGCCCTAGGACTTGACTTCGGCTGAGATCAGGCGAAGCCTCACCTCGGTCGCCCTGTGCCATCTCTGGCGTAAATGTCCCAGGTCAGCGACGGAGCGAAGCCCCGTTCGAAGGAGCACTTGGTTCGGCGGGTAGTATTATTCCTTTGGCGGAATCTCGCAGCCGTATTTCGCGGCGGCTGCAACATGGGCAAACTAGGCTTTTAGAGCGGCTTCTGCTGTAGTCGATGGCCAACCCCCTCGGTTGCCTTGAAGATCTCCAAGGTGTGCAGATCCTCCTTTGTCGCCAGAGTCAAGGCAACGTCCACGGGGGTGTACTTTGCTTGGGTGTTCTCCACCCTTGCCAGAATGAGCTTGTAG